>JBDSEX010000368.1:0-3786 GCA_039919835.1 Luteimonas sp. | reverse complement strand
ACACACCCGGGATCGAGGCGCAGCCGCCGGCCAGCACGATCTGGTCGACGCGGTTGTATTCGCTGCCTGCATAGAAGAACTGCAGCAGGCGGCTGACCTGCTGGACCATTGCTTCCTTGAACGGCTCCAGCACTTCGACTTCATAGCTCTCCGGCAGCCCGCCTTGGCGCTTGGCCAGGCCGGCTTCCTCATAGCTCAGCCCGTAGCGGCGCATCACTTCATCGGTCAGCTGTTTGCCTCCGAACACCTGCTCGCGGGTGTACAGGCTGCGCCCGTTGCGCAGCACGTTGAGCGTGGTCATGGTGGCGCCGATATCAACCAGCGCGACGATGCCGTCGCGCGGCGTGTTGAGGTGCATGGCCATCAGCGCGAAGGCATTCTCGATGGCGAAGGCCTCGACATCCATCACCCGGGCCGACAGGCCGCCGAGCTCCAGTGCCGATTGGCGGGTCTCGACATTCTCCGAGCGAGACGCCACCAGCAGCACCTGGACCATGTCCGGACTGTTGGGCATCGGACCCAGCACTTCGAAATCGAGGTTTACTTCCTCGATGGGGTACGGGATGTAGTTGACCGCCTCGAGTTCGATCTGTGCCTCGAGGTCGTCGTCGTCCAGCCCGGCGGGCATGGGGATGATCTTGGTGATCACCGACGACCCGGCCACGGCTGCCGCGGCGTGCTTGGCGCGGCTGCCGGAGCGGCCGACCGCCCGGCGGATGGCCTCGGCGACGGCTTCGACCTCGACCAGGTTCTTTTCGACCACCGCGTTGGGCGGCAGCGGTTCGACCGCGTAATGTTCCACGCGGTAGCGATCGCCGGCACGCGACAACTGAAGGAGCTTGACGGCGGTCGAACTGATATCGACGCCGATCAGCGGCGACTGAGCTTTCGTGACTAGCCCCACGGTTTTTCCCCTTCCCCACGTGCGGTTACGCGTACAAGCTGCGTATGTACATTAAATAACGGACTTTTCACAGTCTGGCAATCCCCCCCTTCCACGGATTGTCCGACCTGTGACCGAAATCGCCTGGTTGACGTCCTGAACAAGCGACCCGGGCCAGACGGTTTTTCCACGGCTCCCTCTATACTCCGCGGCCTCGACACCTGCAAACGGAATTCTCGGCTCAATGTCCCGTTTTCGACGTTTCCTCCGGTGGGGACTGCTTTTGTCGGCTGGCCTCATCGTGCTTGGCCTGCTGTCGGCCACCACCCTGTACTTCGTTGTCTCGTCCAAGCTGCCGGACGTGCAGAGCCTGCGCAAGGTCGAACTGCAGGAGCCGCTTTACGTCTATGCCAACGACGGCCGCCTGATGGCCCTGTTCGGCGAAAGCCGGCGTTACCCCGTGAAAATTGCGCAGGTGCCGGAGCGGGTCAAGCAGGCCTTCATCGCGATCGAGGACGCGCGCTTCTACGAGCATCACGGCGTCGATTACAAGGGTGTGGGGCGGGCCATCTGGTTGCTTGCCACGACCAGGGACAAGCGTGTGCCGGGCGGCTCGACCATCACCCAGCAGGTTGCGCGCCAGTTCTTCCTCAGCTCCGAATACAGCTACACCCGCAAGCTCGCCGAGATGCTGCTGGCGATGAAAATGGAGCGTGGCCTGTCCAAGGACGAGATCTTCGAGCTGTACCTCAACAAGAGCTTCTTCGGCAATCGCACCTACGGTATTGGCGCCGCATCCGAGTATTACTACGGCAGGACGCTGGACAAGCTGACCCTGGGCGAAGTCGCCACGTTGGCCGGTACGCCGAAGTTTCCCTCCAGCGGCAATCCCATCAGCAACCCCGAGCGCAACCGCATCCGCCGCGATTACGTGGTGGAGCGCATGGCTGAGCTGGGCTTCATTCCGCTCGCCGAAGCCGGCCAGGCCAAGGCGGAGACCATGCATGCGGTGCCGCATGAGCGGCCGGTGGAGGTTTATGCGCCCTATGTCGCGGAAATGGTGCGGCAGGAGATGATCGCGCGCTTTGGCGGCGACGTGCTGACCAAGGGCTATCACGTCACCACCACCATCGACCCGGTCCTGCAGGCTGCCGCCGACCAGGCGGTGCGCGACGGCCTGCGCACCTACGATCACCGCCACGGCTGGAGCAAGGTCGAGACCCATTACGACCTGGCCACCGATGAGGACGCGACGACCATCGCCGCACGCCTTGCCGGCACGCCCACGCAGGCGGGATTGGTACCAGTGATCGTGCGTTCGACCGGCAAGGATGGCAGCGCAATCGTGGTCCTCGCCAACGCGACCGAAGTCACCTTGCCCGCAGCGGCGAGCCGCTGGACGGGACGCAGTCCGGCATCGCTGTACAAGCGCGGCGACGTGGCGCGCATCCGCCGCGGCGATAAGGATGGCGAATGGCTGGTGGACCAGTTGCCGCGCGGCCAGGCCACGCTTGTGTCGCTGGAGCCGGACAATGGCGCGTTGCGCGCACTCATCGGTGGTTTCAGCTTCGCCGGTCAGAAATTCAACCGTGCGACACAGGCCCGCCGCCAGCCGGGCTCCAGCTTCAAACCTTTCATCTATGCCGCGGCGTTCGAACGCGGCTTCAGTCCGGCATCGATCGTGCTGGATGCGCCGGTGGTGTTCCGCGACCGCCGCAACCACGTGTGGCGGCCGCAGAACGACAGCGGCAGCTTCGCCGGTCCGATCCGGCTGCGCGAGGCGCTGGTGCAGTCGCGCAATCTGGTGTCGGTGCGGCTGCTCGATGCGATCGGCGTGGACTACGCGCGCCGCTACATCAGCCATTTTGGATTCGACGAGGCGCAGTTGCCGCCGAACCTGTCGATCTCGCTGGGTACGCCATCGCTTGCGCCCATCGATATCGCTCGTGGCTATGCGGTGTTCGCCAACGGGGGCTCGCGCATCACCCCGTGGTTCATCGACGAGGTGAGGGACCGCAACGGCAAGGTGATTTTCAAGGAGAATCCCCCGACCGCCTGCCGCGGTTGCACGCAGCGTGCCGGCGCCGCGCCGGTCGCGTCGAGCACCGTCGACGGCTTCGACCTGAGTCCCGTGTCGTCGGCATCGAAGGCGCCCGGGAAAGGCGTCAAGACCGTGGCGACGGACGCCAGGCAGAAGGCCTCGCCGGCCGCGTTGCCCGCCGACGCCGTGATCGCCCCGCGCGCCATCGACGAACGCGTTGCGTACCAGCTAGTGTCGATGATGCGCGACGTCGTGCAGCGCGGCACGGGAACGGCGGCCAAGGTACTTGGCCGCGAGGACATCGGCGGCAAGACCGGCTCCACCAACGACCACCGCGACGCGTGGTTCTCCGGCACCGGCGGCAATCTCGTCACGACCGTGTGGGTTGGGCGCGACAACAATGTTTCGCTGGGTTATCGCGAATACGGCGGCAAGGCCGCGCTCCCGATCTGGATCGATTACATGCGCGTGGCCTTGAAGGACGTGCCCATTGCCGAGCTCGTACCGCCGGATGGCATGGTCAAGGTCAGCGTTGGAGCAGGCGGGCAGTTGCTGCCCGAAGGCTCGGGCGGCATTGTCGAGTACGTCAAGGCCGAAGACCTCGACAAGATGGAAAGCTACGTCGACTACGGCGACGACCGAGCCGCCCCCGCGGAGGAATCCTTCGACATTTTTTGACGCATGTGCAGCAGCGCATCCGGGCACGACGAGGCATTGCAGTTACAACCTTGTCGCGCCCGGATGCGTTCCTACACATTCTGCGGATGGCGTTGTAGAGTCGGGCCTGGTGTCGACAGGGGAGCGCTCCATGCACCACGCCCGCCAGCATGCCGAAACCCGCACCCGCGAACGCCGTCTCCGT
>JBDSEX010000357.1:0-3212 GCA_039919835.1 Luteimonas sp. | reverse complement strand
TGGCTGGCCACGCGCGCCGACGGGCTTTACCAGCGCCGCGTTGCGCTCAAGCTGCTGCGTCCCGGACTGGCCGATCCCAACCTGCGCCTGCGCTTCACCCGCGAGCGGCAGATCCTTGCGCGGCTCGAGCATCCACACATCGCGCGCCTGCTCAACGCCGGCTTCAGCAGCGACGGCCAGCCCTACCTCGCGCTGGAATACGTCGAAGGCGACCCGATCACCGACTACTGCCGCGCGCACGACATCGCGCTTGCCGCGCGCCTGCAAATGTTCCAGCAGATCTGCGCCGCGGTCAGCCACGCGCATGCCAACCTCATCGTGCATCGCGATCTCAAGCCATCCAACATCATGGTCACCTCCGGCGGCGACGTGCGCCTGCTCGATTTCGGCATCGCCAAGCTGCTGGACACCGAAATCCCGTCGCTCGACCACACGCGCACCGGCCTGCGCGCCTTCACCCTTCACTACGCCGCCCCCGAACAGGTGCGCGGCGAGCCCGTCACCACCATGACCGACGTGTATTCACTGGGCGTGGTGTTGTACGAACTGCTGGCCGGCGCCAAGCCCTACCAGCTGAAGCGGCAGACCGACGCCGAATGGGAGGAAGCGATCCTGTCAGGCGATCCGCAGCGGCCGTCGCTGGCGGTGCTGCGGCCATCCAGCGCGAGCGCGGCTACGGAGTCCAGCGCGAGCCACACCCATGCGAACGCCGCGTCCGCGGCGCGACGCAAGCACGCGCGGGCGTTGTCCGGCGACCTCGACAACATCGTGCTCAAGGCCATGGCCAAGCGCCCGGAACAGCGCTATCCCTCGGTCGAGGCGCTGTCGCTGGACCTGTCGCGCCATCTCGCCGGCAAGCCGGTGCAGGCGCGCGCGCAGAGCATTCGTTATCGCGTGCAGAAATACCTGCACCGGCATCGATGGGTCCTGGCAAGCATCGGACTGGTCGCCGCGGTGCTGCTGGGCGCGCTGGGCGTGGTCGGCTGGCAGGCGCGGCAGGCCTTGCAGGAAACCGCGCGCGCGCAGGCGATGCAGGATTTCATCATCGGCTTGTTCGAGAACGCCGGCACCACGCCCAACGGCGAGCCGCTCGACGTGCACGTTCTGCTCAAGGCGGGCGAACAGCGCGGCAACCGCGAACTCGCGCGGCAGCCGCGCGCGCGCGCCGAACTGCTCGGCGTGATCGCGCGGATCCATGTCGGACTCGGCGAATACCAGGAAGCGATGGCGCTGTTGCAGCGCCAGGCCGCGCTCATCGCCGCCCTGCCGGACGCGCCCCGCGGCCTGCGCCTGGAAGCGGCCACGCAACGCGCCCGCGTGCACAGCCTGCTCGGCAATGCGCGCAGCTGCATCGACACGCTGCAACCGCAGCTCGACGAGGTCCGTCGCGAACGCGGGCCACGGCCGCTGCTGGTGGCCGAGTTCTATTCGCAACTGGGCCGCTGCCGCCGCGCGGTGGGCGAAGCGCAGACGGCGCGGCTGCTGTTCGAGCGATCGCTGATGATCCGGCGCGATGCGCCCGGCGATGCGGTCGGCGTCGTGGAAAACCTCACCGACCTCGCCGCGCTGCATTCCGATGCGGGCGATGCGCGTCAGGCGCTGCGCAGCTTCCGCGGCGCGCTGGGACAGCTGCGCGCAACGGTGGGCCCGCGGCACTCGCTGTCGGTGGACATCCTGCGCAGCATCGGAACCACGCAGCGCGAACTCGGGCGGACCAGCGACGCGGAAACGACCTATCGCGAAGCGCTGGCGCTGGCCAACGCCTTGCAGGGCCCACGCCATCCTTCGACGCTTGCAGTGCGCCGGCAGCTGGCCGCGGTGCTACTCGACCAGGGCCAGCTCATGCTGGCCGAACGCGAATTCCGCGCCACCCATTCGCTGGTGGTCGAACGGCTTGGGCCACAACATCAGGAGGTCGGGCGCGCGTGGAACTCGCTGGGCATCGTGGCTTGGGAACTCGGTGATTACGCCGCCGCACGTCGCGACCTGCAACGCGCGATCGCGATCTGGCGGCAGCCGGGCGGCGCGGGAGCGTTACCGGGCGGCCTGTTCAATTACGCAATGATCCTGCACGACGGCGGCCGCGATGCCGATGCACTGCGTGCGCTGGAGGAAGCGCGCACGTTGCGCGTGACCCAGTACGGTGCGCAGAGCGCCATCGTCGGCGACACCGATCGCCTGATCGGCGAAGTGCTGGCAGCCCAGGGAAAACCCGTCGAAGCGCAACTGCGACTGAACCAGGCCGTGCAGCTGTTGCGCGACGACGCCGCCGACGCGAACCATCCGCGCCGCTATCGCGCGGAACTTGCGTTTGCACGCCTGCACGCGGGGGCGGAATTTTCTACCGCACTCGAGCAGTTCGAGCGCATCATCGCGCTGCCAGGCCGCGATGCCGAGGTGCAGAAACTGCGCTGGGCGGCGCGCGCATACGCCGCCGAAGCGCGTTGCGCGCATGACGATGCGCAGCGCGGCCGTGGCGAACTCGATGCGCTCATCGCTGAATTGCGCGTGGCCTTGCCCGATGGCGGCGTCTTGCCCAGGCGCGTGGCCGCGTTACGCGCCGCGTGCGATCAGTCGTCCCCGCTGGTCTCCAGCAACGAAGGCTGAAGCAGTTCGATGCGTCCTTCGCCGCGTGCGATCTTCTTGAACTCGGCGCGGCTGACCGAGACGTAACGCTCGTTGCCTCCGATCTCCACCTGTGGTCCATCGTGCACGGCGAATCCCTGGTCGTCGACGCGCACGGTCATTGTCGCCTTCTTGCCGCTGTGGCAGATGGTCTTGATCTCGGTCAGCTCGTCGGCCCACGCCAGCAGGGATTGGCTGCCCTCGAACAGTTCGCCGCGGAAGTCGGTGCGCAGGCCGTAACAGAGCACGGGGATGTGCAGCGCATCGACCACGTCGCCGAGTTGCCAGGCCTGCGAGCGGCTGAGGAACTGCGCTTCATCCACCAGCACGCAATCGAGTTTGCCCTGTGCGGCGATGTCCCCGCGGATTCGCTGCAGGAGGTCCTCGTGGCGATCGAAGGCGATGCCTTCCGCGCGCAGTCCGATGCGTGAGGCGACGGTCCCGCTGCCGCCGCGGTGGTCGAGTTTCGGCGTCAGGATCATCACCCGCATGCCGCGCTCGCGGTAGTTATGCGCGGACTGCAGCAGGGTGGTGGTCTTGCCGGCGTTCATGGCCGAGTAATAGAAATAGAGTTTTGCCATGCGGAC
>JBDSEX010000354.1:0-6830 GCA_039919835.1 Luteimonas sp. | reverse complement strand
TACTTCGGAGAAGGCACTGTCTGGAAGTCGCCTCGATCCGCCCAGCTGGTGGTGTCCTTGAATTTCTGATCTGACCGTCCCCCGATTGGCGCGGCCCGGCGGTCTGCGGGCCGCGCCTTTCTTTTTAGTAGGCGCACATGACCCCTGCCAGCCGCTTGGTTTTCATATTTGCTCTGTTGTTCCATGGCGGAATTGCGTCTGCCCAATCTTCCCTGGACATGCTCGTCGACGATGCGGTCGAACGCTACCAGCTGCCAGGCATTGCAGTCGGAGTGATCCAGGACGGAAAAGTCATCTACAGGCGCACCGCCGGTGAGTTGATCGCGGGCAGCGGGAAGAAAATCGATCCCGATACTCTCTTCAAGATCGCATCCAACAGCAAGGCAATGACCACGGCCGTGCTCGCGCGACTGGTCGATGCGGGAACCTTGAATTGGGACGATCCTGTGATCAAGCATCTGCCCGGATTCCAGATGCACGACCCCTGGGTCACTCGCGAGATGCAGGTTCGCGACCTGCTGATCCACAACAGCGGGATGGGGGCGGGTGCCGGCGACCTGATGCTATGGCCGGAGCCGAACCTGTTCACGCGCGCCGATGTCATCCGCGGGTTGCGCCATCTCAAGCCGCTGCACAGCTTTCGTTCCCGCTACGCGTACGACAACACGCTGTACATCGTCGCCGGCGAAGTTGCTGCCGCAGCTGCAGGCATATCGTACGAGGACCTGGTGCGCAGGGAATTGTTCGGGCCCTTGAAGATGGCACGCTGCCAGATCGGTGAGTGGCGTCGCGATGACGTCGGCAACGTCGCGCAGCCGCACATGCGATCGGAAGGACGCAGCGTTGTCATTCGCGCGGATCAGGAAACGGTTCCCATGATCGCGATGGCCGCGGCGGGCGGCATCCGCTGCAGTCTCGACGACATGCTGACGTGGGTGAAAGTGTGGCTCTCGCCGGAGCGTGACGGGTTGCAGGCGGGCAAACCGTGGTTGTCCTCCGTGCAACGCGAAGCGCTGTGGACGGCGCACATGCCGATGCCGTTGTCCAAGCGCATGCGTGCATGGGACGGCAGTCATTTCAGCGCCTACGGTTACGGATGGAGGCTGACCGACGTGGATGGCACGTCGAAGGTGTCGCACACCGGCACGCTGGCCGGCATGTATTCGGCGGTGACGTTGCTGCCGCAAAAGAACGCCGGCTTCGTGATCCTGATCAATGCCGATGCGGACGAGGCACGCACGGTGCTGAACCAGGCGTTTGTCAAGCACTTCACGGCGCCGGAGCAGCAACGTTCGGTTGTGTTCTACGCCGATGCGCTGGCGGTGGAAAGACAAGGCGTGCAGGCCGACCGTCCAGCCCTGTCGCCGCCGCGGCAACCAGCAACGCCTGCAGGCATGGCGGAATGGCTGGGGGTCTACAAGGATGCATGGTTTGGCGAAGTGTCTCTTTGCACGAGACAGGACAAGGTGCGCTTCGCATCGGCGAAATCGCCCATGCTCACCGGCGATGTCATGCGCACCGGCACGCGCATGCTGGTGGACTGGCAGGATGCGAGCGTCGACGCGGAACCGTGGTTGACGTTCGCAAATACCGGCAAGGGTGCACCGAGGTCAATGAAAATGGCGAAGGTCGATCCCGACGCCGACTTCAGTTACGACTATGAAGACTTGTCGTTCACCCGTGTCCGCGACTGTCCTTGAGCGTCGGGGTGCGTTTTTCCGTTGCCCTCTCAATTGGAAGGCCGCGGCGTTGACGGTGTTTCCTCCTTACCAAATGACGTCGAGTCATGCGGATCCCACTTCCTACCAATTCCATCCAGCCCTCGGGCGCGGGCTACCGAGATTGGGTCGGAAGCGAGCCAGTGTCCCGCACGCATCCGTCCTCACTGCTGTGAAGGAAAGGGCTGTTGGCAAAAGTAGCGTTCTCTTTCTGCTGGTCTTCGGGCTGGCCGGCTGCACCTCCACGCCTGCCGCACCCACGGTGTCTGAGGATCACGCCAGACAGGAGGCGGGGCTGATCGACATCCAGACACTGATCCCAACGATTGCGCTGGACATCCGCTACGCAGGCATCGACAACTTCGTCGGCACCAAGATAGACGGCTATGAAGCGCCGAAATGCTTCCTTCTTGCATCGGTCGCCGACGCCCTGCGGCGCGTGGAGCTTGAACTGCAGCAGCAACACATGCGACTTAAACTCTACGACTGTTACCGCCCGCGCCGCGCAGTCCTGCATTTCGTGCGCTGGGCGGCGGACATGCAGGAGCAGCGCAGCAAATCGGCGTACTACCCGAACCTGGACAAAGGCAACTTGCTGGGTGACTACATCTCACCGACATCCGGCCACAGCTTTGGCGCGACGCTGGACCTGACCTTGCAGAAATGCGATGTCACCGGCAGGGCATGCGAGCCGCTGGACATGGGCACGGACTTTGATTTCTTCGATACCCGCGCAAATACGGATTCGCCGCTGGTGACCCCCGGGCAACGACTCAACCGCGAGTCACTGCTTGCCGCGATGAAGCGGCATGGGTTCGTGAATTATCCGCTGGAGTGGTGGCACTTCACATTTAGGCCGGAGGTGTCGCCGAAGGTGCCGTTCGACGTGCCGGTGCGCTGAAGACGGTCCGCTGTTCTGTTGATCGACGCGCTTCAGGGATGAGTGTTCGTCCAGGCGGGAATCACAGGCAGATGTGGATCATTCGGCTGTTGTCGTGCCAGTCTCCGCCGCCAGCAATGGCCCCAACTCCGTTTCCAGTTCACCGCGCCGCCATCCAGTCAGCGCCTGCGGCCACTCGCCCGAATCCACCAGCGATTCCAGCCAGCGCCGCGACGCCAACACGCCATCGGGCAATCCGAGTTCCGCGCTGCGCCGGCTGACGGCATCCTGCAACCGCCGCATCGCCTGCTTGTCCCGCTCGTCGCCGCGCACCGGTGGCGCCTCGCCCTCGTCGTCCAGCGGCGTAATCAAGGCCTGCCACAGCGCGTCTCCGAGTTTGCGCGGTGCCTTGGGATGCGCGTCGAGTTGCGCCTGCAACGCGGGGCGATCGGGCGGTGGTGTTCGCGCAAGCGCTGTCGCGAGTTCATTGTCGAGGATCCAGCTGCGCGGCCGATCGCTGGCGCGCGCCTGCAGGTGATCGTGCAGTGCGAACAGATGTCGCACATCGTCCGCCGCGTATTCCAGCTGCGCCGGCGACAGGGGACGGCGCAGCCAGTCCGAGCGCGTTTCGCCCTTCTGCAATGCGACTCCAAGCGTGTCCTGTACCAGTCGCTGATACCCGATCCCCGCCCCGACGCCCGCCAGCGCCGCGGCGATCTGCGTATCGAACAAAGGCGCCGGTACGACGCCACAGGTGTGCTTGAGGGCGACGAGATCCTCGCTGGCGCTGTGCATCACTTTCAACACATTCGCGTCCACGAGCAGCGGAGCGAGGGCCGCCGCCATGCCGGGAACCAAGGGGTCCACCAGCAGGATCTGGCCCTCGACCGCGATCTGCACCAGGGCCAACTGAGGCCAATAGGTGCGCTCGCGCACGAATTCCGTATCCAGGGCGACGCGCGCTGGCTTGGGTTGCGCGGACAGCGACGCGAGATGCATGGAGAGTTCGGCGGGGTCGGAAATCCAGATCGGCACGAATGGGGACGCGGTTGTCAGGGCGGGCGACAATACCCTAAGTTCAGCGCACCCGGCTGGATGCGCGGTGTCGACCGGCAAGCTGCACGGCCGCGGAGGAGGACGTTTGCACGCAATGAGGCAGCTGACGTGGTGTGGGGTGCTGGTCGCGTCGGTCGCCGCGCTCGTCGCGTGCGGGCGTGATGATGCGGCCAACCCGGAGCAGACGCCGTCGGGCGTGCCGACCCGGGATCGAGGTGACGCGGCAAGCATCACCATCAGTGGCGACGATCGGGCCGCGGCCGCGCTGACATGGAACGTGCCGAACGTCGAACTGTCGCTCGACGGTATCCCCGCGGCGAAGCGCGACGCGTCCAGGGCGCTGGGGGAAGATCGTCTGTACGCGGATGCGCAATCGGCGATTCCATTGTATCTGGCGATATTGAAACGGACCCCGGAAGACAAGGACGCGCTTGGCGGGCTCGACCGCGCGCTCACCGCGGTGCTGGCGGATGCCGACGAAGCCTTGTCGGAATCCGACGACGATCCATCTGCGCTCAGGCGCGCGCACGACATCGCAGCCGTCGCGCGCACCGTGCGTGCGGAGGATGAGGATGTCGTGGCGTTCCTGGCGCGCGTGGACCGCGCGGATCGCATCGCTTCCCTGAATCTTGCGGGTGAACGCGATGTCGCTGCCGGACGCTTGGGTGAGGACGGCTCTGTTGGCGCTCTGGACAGGTTTCGCGAAGTGCTGCGGTTGCAGAACGGACAGGCGCGAGCGATGCAGGGAGTGGCTGCGGTCGAAAGCGGATTGATCCGGCGAGCGGAACTTGCTGCCCGACAACGCGATTTCGACACCGCGGCGCGCTGGCTTGCGATCGCGGAACAGGTGCGTCCGGGGATGGACACCGTCACCGACGCGCGGGCCCGCGTCGAGGCCTTTCGTCTTGCGCAGATCCGCCAATTGCATGACGAGAGCCTCGTGGTGCTCGGTGAACGAGGCGGCCTGGCACCTGCGCGGCGTAATCTTGCCGAGATCCTGCGCATCGCACCGACCGGCAACGTGCCCGCGGCCTCGGATCTGCGACAACGCATCGAGTTGGCCTCGCGTTACGGCTTGTTCCGTCCGGGCCAGGTGTTCACCGACGCTCTGGCCTCGGCCGCGCGCGGGCCGGAGATGGTGGTGGTACCACACGGCGGTTTTCGCATGGGCGCCAAGGACAACGATGCCGACGCACCCAAGGCTGAAAAACCGCAGCACTACGTGCGTTTTGATCGGGGCTTCGCCATGTCGACAAACGAGGTCACGGTGGGCCAGTTCCGTCGCTTCATGACGGCCACTGGCCACCGCGCCCGTGCCGCGCGACGCGGGTTTTCCACGGTGTACGACGAGCGCAGCGGCAATTTCGTCCGCCGCAGCGGAGTGGACTGGCGCAGCGATTACGCCGGCAACGCCGCAGCCGACGATATGCCGGTGCTGCATGTGGACGCGCACGATGCCGAGGCGTACACGGTGTGGCTGTCGGTACAGACGGGGCAGCGTTACCGCTTGCCGCACGAATCGGAGTTTGAATATGCCCTGCGCGCCGGCCGCGAAGGCCGTTCTCCGTGGGGCGACGGCCTGCCGCGGAACCGTTCCGGCAATTTCACGGGTGCTGGCGATCGCTCGCCCTCGGGGCGCGAGTGGAGCAATGCCTTCAGCCCGTACCGCGATGGCTACTGGGGACCCGCGAAAGTGGGCACGTTTTCGGCCAATGCATACGGCCTTCACGACCTCGCAGGCAATGTCAGCGAGTGGACCGGAGACTGCTGGCATGTCGGGTATCGCCGTGCGCCAGCGGATGGCGGCGCCTGGATCAACCCGGGATGTCGCACGCGTGTGATCCGCGGCGGCTCGTGGGCCAGTTCACCCGCGCAGACTCGGGCGGCGTGGCGGATGTCGACGGGACTGGACGCGACGAATGCGCGCATCGGCTTTCGGGTGGTGCGGGAGATATGAGAGTGGGAGCAAGGTGGTCTGGAGCAAGATTTCCACGAGACAATTCGCTTGCGAATGATGATTCAGGCATGGTGTTTCCGGCATTGAAGTACTTATGGATCTGCGGATCCTCAAACGAGGGAGAAGACCGATGAGGCAAGATCCACTTGGCAATCAGGCAGAGCAGGGCGGCACGCGCCGGCGCGGTTTCGGCTTCGGCGGCGTCCGCTGGTGGATCCTGCTGTTGTTCGCCGGCTACGCCGCGTATTACTGGTTCTCCAACCAGTCGGTCGATCCGACCACCGGCGAAAAGGTCGTCATCGACAAGAACCTGTCGCTGGATGACGAAGAAGCGCTGGGCCTGCAGGCTTACCAGGAAATCCTCTCGCAGGAGCAGCCGGTCGACCCTAACTCACAGGTCGCAAGGCAGATCCGCGAAATCGCGCAACGCCTCATCGCCAAGGTTGAACCGGTTGAAGCCGCGCTCGCTGCGGAACACGGCTTGCAGCCGCAACATGTGAGCCGCGGTTTCGAGTGGGAAGTGAACGTGATCAATTCCGAACAGGCCAACGCGTTTTGCCTGCCCGGCGGAAAGATGGCCGTGTACACCGGGCTCGTTCCGGTCGCGCAGAACGCCGACGCGATGGGCGTGGTGATGGGTCATGAAATCGCCCACGCCCTGCTGCGTCACGGCGCGCAACGCATGGCCCAGCAGCGACTCGCGCAACTGGGGCAAGTGGCCGGTGCGATGAGCGGCATGGACCCCCAGACCCAGCAGATGGTGATGGCTGCCTACGGGTACGGCGCACAACTGCCCTATGCCCGCAAGCACGAAACACAGGCGGATGAAGTGGGCCTGATGCTGGCCGCTGCCGCATGCTTCAACCCGCAGGAAGCAGTGCCACTCTGGCAGCGCATGGGCCAAATGAGCCAGGGCCAGTCCCCGCCGGAATTTGCATCGACCCACCCCAATCCGGAGACACGCATCCAGAACCTGCAGGCGTTGATGCCCAAGGCGATGGCGTTTTACAAGAAGTTCTGTCCGCAAGGCGCACCGGCGGCAACAAGCTCGTTTTGAGAATGCCGGTTTTCTGGGCCTGCTTTTTGCTTGCATTAAAAGCAGACCCGGTGATCTGAGAGTATCCGGACGACTGGATACAGGCCACAGATAGCGGCGCTCGGTGGAATGTGGCTTCGGCGTTCGTTGGCTTGGGGGCCGACATGAGGGTGTAGACACCCT
>JBDSEX010000351.1:0-3998 GCA_039919835.1 Luteimonas sp. | reverse complement strand
CCTGGATTCATGGCGTTCACGGCTGCCAGTGCGTCGCGGATATGAAAACCCGGGATGGATCTCGCCGATCCGCGCAATGATGCGCGCAATGATGCGCTACCTGGTTGCGCCGGCGCGAAAGCGATGGTCGGCCGATGCGTTTTCTCCTTCATCTTCGACGCGACCAGCCCGACCACGCCGGGGTGCCATTGCGCATCGAACAGGCACAGCGCAGCGGGAAGCACACCCTCGATTTCGATACCCTCGAGCAACGCCTGCGCATCGTCGACCATCTCCTGTTGCAAGCCACGACGTTCGGCATTGATGCCGTCGAGGGTGCGTGCGATCTCACGTGCATGGCTGGCATCGTCGGTCAGCAGGCATTCGATACCGAGCGCCATGTCTTCAAGACGCCCTGCTGCATTGAGGCGCGGCGCAATGCGGAATCCGATGTCGGTGCAGTTCAGCGTGGACGCATTGCATCCGCTGATCACAAGCAGTGCTTTCAGGCCTTCGCATCCCTGCCCGGCCTGCAATCGACGCAGCCCGGCCCCGACGAGTGCCCGGTTGTTGGCATCCAGCTGAACGAGATCGGCAACGGTGCCGACAGCCACCAGATCCAGCAACGTCGACAAATCCGGTTCACCTCCAGGCATTCCACTGCGGGAAAAATGCCCCGCGTCCCGCAGTCGGCGCCGGAGCGCAAGCAGCACGTAGAACATCACGCCAACGCCGGCCAGCATCTTGCTCGGGAAAGCGTCGCCGTCAAGATTGGGATTGACGATGGCATCGGCGGGCGGCAGTTGGTGGCCCGGGAGGTGGTGGTCCGTGACCAGTACCTGCCAGCCTCGCGCCTTCGCTGCGGTGATGCCGGCGTTGCAGGCAATGCCGTGGTCCACCGTGACCAGCAGGTCGGGCTGCATCACCGCGAGTTCCTCCACCAACGCGGGCGATAAGCCATAACCATGCACCATGCGATTGGGTACGGCATAGTCGACGTTGCCGGCGCCCAGCATCCGCAGGCCGCGCACCCCGACCGCGCATGCGGTGGCGCCATCGCAATCGAAATCGCCGACAACGACGATGTGCCGGTTCGCCGTGATCGCGTCCACCAGCAAATCGCAGGCCGCGACCATGCCGCCGAGCGAGTCCGGAGCGTGCAGGTCGGCCAGTCGGGGTTGCGCCTGCCGCGCATGATGCGCACCCCGCGCGGCGTGGATGCGGCGCAGCAATGGCAGTACGGCGTCGGGCCAGTCATCGCCGACCTCGCATTCCCTGCGACGGATCGTCTGCCTGGCCGTCATGGATTCAGGCGAGTCAACGGCCTGCGCCAGAAGCGCCAGCGTTGCGAAGGTTTGATGGTGAACACAGTTCCGTCGGCGAAGTCGAGGTGCAGCGAGTCGAGTTCGCGGCGTTGCATCGTGTGCACTGCAGGCTGCAGCCAATCGTGCTGCAGGCGGGCGAGATCGCGTTCGGCGTGGAGGTCGAACAAGGAGTTGCCGGGCTTCGCGACGAACCCTGGTGTCAAACGGTCAACGGCAACGGAATCATTGCGTGATCCGGCATCGACAGGATCGCGCTTTGCAGCGTACGCCAGGGCCCGCGCGGTCTCTTCATTGGAGCACACCGCGGCTTGCAACGTCCGCACCGCGTCCGGCAACACGCCGCCGCCCCAGAACCAGAGTGAATTCACCGGCAACTTACCCTGCGCGATGCGCTGTGCATTCCACGGATGGTTGTGCAACACCACCTGTGCCTCGCTGAGCAATGCGCGCCAGCGGCGACCGTCGGATCCTTCGGCGAGATGCTCGAAGAGATCATCGCCGAGGGCGGTTTCAGGATCGGTGAATGCCGGCAGCTTCGACTCACGCGGCACCCGCAGGTACCACCGCGACGGTGTCGGCGCATCGATGGGGAACCCGACATCGCCAAACACAGGCTTCAATGCGGGCAGCAACGCGGCGCTGTCGGCGTCGGCAAGATTCAGCATGTCGCCGCAGGCGAGCAGCCGCGCGCCATTGATGTCTGGCTGCACGTAAGCGGGATCTGCGCGAAGCCACGCCGACAACCCCGCGTCTTCGGCAACCGCATCCGTTTGCCGGGTCAGCGCCGCGATCGGCCAGTGGTTGGGCACCAGTTTGAAATAGCGCAACAGCTGGGCTCGCCGGCCTGCGCTGTCATGCGTGATGCGGTCTGAACGACCCAAGGCGCGTGCGGCGATGTCGCGCAATCCCTGCTCGCCGAATCGCGCGGCAGCGGGCAGCAGCAGTGTGACCCGCTGCATTCTCAATCCTCGTAACTGACGCCGACGATTTCGTAGGTGCGCTCGCCTGCGGGCGCCTGCATCGTGACTTCGTCACCTTCATGCTTGCCGATCAGCGCTCGTGCAAGTGGTGAGGATATTGCGATCAGCCCCAGCTTGATGTCGGCTTCAAGGTCGCCGACGATCTGGTAACGCGTCTCCTGTCCGCTATCGGAATCTGCGAGTTCCACGGTCGCGCCGAACACCACGCGCGAGCCTGCGTCGAGCTTGGCCACGTCGATCAGCTGGGCGTGCGACAGCTCGCCCTCAAGCTGCTTGATGCGGCCCTCGATAAAGCTTTGTTGGTCGCGCGCGGCGTGGTATTCGGCGTTTTCCTTCAGGTCGCCATGCGCGCGCGCTTCGGCGATCGCCGCGATCACTGCTGGCCGTTTGACGGACTTCAGGTCCTCAAGCTCCGCGCGAAGTCGCTGCGCGCCCTTCACTGTCAACGGGACCCTCATGCTGGTTTTCCATGTTTCATGCAACGAGTTCCTTGTGCAGCTCCTGCAGCGACCATACCGGTCCGCTGTCGCGATAATCCAGAGAATGCAGCAACGCCTTCGCTCCGGCAATGGTCGTCGAGTAGGTGACGCGATGCTGCAGGGCTTCGCGGCGGATCGAGAAGGAATCGGCGATCGCCTGCTTGCCTTCCGTGGTGTTGACGATGTAGCTGATCTCGCCGTTCTTGATCAGGTCGACGACATGCGGCCTCCCCTCGATCACCTTGTTGACCTGTGCGCATTCGATGTCGTGCCCGCGTAGCCACTTCGCGGTACCGCTGGTGGCGACCAGCGAGTAGCCGCGACGAATCAGGTCATGCGCCACCGGCAGGACGCGCACCTTGTCGGGGTCGCGCACGGAAATGAAGGCTTTCCCCACCGGCGGCGCCTTGATGCTGGCGGCCTCCTGCGCGCGCGCGAAGGCGGCACCGAAGCTGCGGCCGACACCCATCACCTCGCCCGTGGAACGCATTTCCGGCCCGAGGATGGGATCGACGTTCTGGAACTTTGCGAACGGGAAAATCGCTTCCTTCACCGAGTAGTAATCAGGCACGATCTCTTCGGTCACGCCCTGCTCGGCCAGGGTTTTTCCCGCCATGCAGCGCGCAGCGATCTTGGCCAGCGGCATGCCGGTGGCCTTGGAGACGAAGGGAACCGTACGAGAGGCGCGCGGATTGACTTCCAGCAGGAAGACGATGTCTTCACCGTTGTCATTGGCCTGCACCGCGAATTGCGTATTCATCAGGCCGATGACATTCAGGGCCTTGGCCAATGCAACCACTTGCGTGCGCAACGTTTCCTGCACGGCCTGGGACAAGGAATACGGCGGTAGCGAGCACGATGAATCGCCGGAATGCACGCCGGCCTCCTCGATATGCTCCATGACACCGCCGATCAGCACGTTGCCGTGCTTGTCCGCAATCACGTCGACATCGACCTCGACCGCATTGTCGAGGAAGCGATCCAGCAGCACCGGCGAATCGTTGGAGACCTTGACCGCCTCGCGGATGTAACGCGACAGATCGGCATCGGAATGGACGACTTCCATCGCGCGCCCGCCCAGCACGTAACTGGGACGCACAACCAGCGGGTAACCGATCTCGGACGCGTGCGCCAGCGCTTCTTCAGGATTGCGAGCGGTGCGGTTGGGCGGCTGGGCCAAGCCGAGTGTCTCGACAAGTTGCTGGAAGCGTTCACGGTCCTCGGCCAGGTCGATC
>JBDSEX010000345.1:0-6910 GCA_039919835.1 Luteimonas sp. | reverse complement strand
ACCTGAAACATTTTCCCGCCACCGAACTCAAGATCGACCGCAGCTTCATCATGGACATGCAGCGCGACGCGCGCTCGGTCCAGGTCGTGCGCTCCATCGTCGACCTTGGCCATCACCTGCAACTGGGCGTCGTCGCCGAGGGCGTTGAAGATGCCTTGACGCTGGAGATGCTGCGCGACATGGGCTGCGACCGGGCGCAGGGCTACCACATTGCGCGTCCGGCGCCGGCGCACGACGTGATCGCCGGGCTCGATGCATCCGGCTAGACGCGACCACCTGAGGCTTGGCGCGATGCGAGCGCAGGCATCGCTCGGCCGCCGCGATTGACGATGCGTTGCGACGCACTCTTTGGTGCAAAGACGTTGGGTGCGCGGCCTTGTCGGTTCCTGATTCGATACGTCCCAGGTCCCCGCGGGCGCTGCGCAACGCTGGCTGATTCAGGGCAGCCGTTCTACCGCCTCGATGACCTTGTCGGCCGTAAACCCGAAATGCGGCAGCAATGCCTCGATCGGCGCACTCGCCCCGAAGGTGTCAATGCCGATCACCGCGCCATCCAGCCCGACGTACTTGCGCCAGAAATCGGTGACGCCGGCTTCGATTGCGACGCGCTTGCGGCAGGCAATGGGTAGCACCGATTCGCGGTAGTCGGCCGGCTGGCGGTCGAACACATCCGACGACGGCATCGAGATCACGCGCACGTTGCCGCCGAGTTGCGCGGCGGCCTGCATGGCAAGGCCCACCTCGGAACCGGTCGCGATCAGGATCGTGTCCGGTGTGCCCTGGGAATCCTTCAACACGTAACCCCCGCGCGCGATATCGGCGACCTGCCCTTCGTCACGGGCCTGATGCGCAAGATTCTGTCGCGAGAACACCAGGCAACTCGGGCCGTCCCTGCGCTCGATCGCCGCGCGCCAGGCGACCGCGGATTCGACCGCGTCGCAGGGCCGCCACACATCGTTGCCCGGGATGTAGCGCAGCGAGGCGAGGTGTTCGATAGGCTGGTGCGTGGGACCGTCTTCGCCGAGGCCGATCGAGTCGTGCGTGTAGACGTGGATGGCGTGCGCGCCCATCAGCGCGCTCATGCGCACGGCGTTGCGCGCGTAGTCGCTGAAGACGAGGAAGGTTGCGTCGTACGGGATGAAACCTCCGTGCAAAGCGAGGCCATTACTGATCGCGGTCATCGCGAATTCGCGCACGCCGAAATAGATGTAGTTCGCGTTCGGGTCGTCGCTGGCGACGGACTTGCTGCCGGTCCACAGCGTCAGGTTGGAATGCGCCAGGTCAGCCGAGCCGCCGATCAGTTCCGGCAGCAGCGGCGCGAAGGTTTCAATCGCCATCTGCGAGGCCTTGCGCGAGGCGATGCTGGGGCCATCGGATTGCAGCTTGGCGATGTACGCATCGGCTGCCTGCGCGAAGCCGTCGGGCAGGTCGGCATGGGAGCGTCGCGTCAGTTCATCGGCCAGTTGCGGGTGCTGCCTGGAATAGCGGTCGAACAACGTGTTCCATTGATCCTCGCGCACCAGGCCGGCGTTGTTGGCGCGCCAGCCGTCTCTGATTTCCTGTGGAATATCGAACGCCGGGTGCGGCCAGCCGAGCCCGTCGCGCGTCAACAGAATCTCGTCGGCGCCCAGCGGCGCGCCATGGCTCGATTCCTTGCCCGCCTTGTTCGGGGAACCATGGCCGATGGTGGTACGGCAGCAGACCAGCGTCGGCCTGTCGTCGTACTTCAACGCAGTATCGATCGCAGTCTTGATCTCGACCGGATCGTGGCCATCGACGCCGCGGATCACGCGCCAGCCGTAGGCTTCGAAGCGCGCGGGCGTGTCATCGGTGAACCAGCCGTCGGTGTTGCCGTCGATGGAGATCTTGTTGTCGTCCCAGAACGCGACCAGCTTGTGCAGGCCCCAGGTACCGGCCAGCGACGCGGCCTCGTGCGAGATGCCTTCCATCAGGCAACCGTCGCCCATGAACACCCACGTGCGGTGATCGACGATTTCGTACTCGGGACGATTGAAGCGCTGCGCCAGCAGTTTCTCGGCGAGCGCGAAGCCGACGGCGTTGGCGAAGCCCTGGCCCAGCGGCCCGGTGGTGGTCTCGACGCCGGGCGTCATGAAGTTTTCAGGGTGCCCCGGCGTCTTCGATTCAAGCTGGCGGAAGTTCTTCAGATCGTCGATCGACAGCGGGTAACCGGACAGGTGCAGGAGCGCGTACTGCAGCATCGAGCCATGGCCGTTGGACAGCACGAAGCGGTCGCGGTTGAACCACTTCGGATTGTTGGGGCTGTGGTTGAGGTAGTCGTTCCACAACACCTCGGCGATGTCGGCCATGCCCATCGGCATGCCGGGATGCCCGGAGTTGGCCGCCTGCACCGCATCGATGGCGAGGAAACGGATGGCGTTGGCGAGGTCGCGGCGGCTGGGCGTCGTCATGGGCGTCGGGGCGTCTTGTAGTCGGCGCCCGGGACAGTCGCGGGCGGACTATTGTCCCATCCGGATGGAGCCGTGTCGCGTTTGCTGCCGCGCGATGACGATGAAAACAAGTCGGGCCACGACGCGGAGTCGTCGGCCCGGCAGACCCTGTTCCCGTCCTACAGGCCGCGGACGCGGCAGGCGAGCAGCAACAAGCCGAAGCCAATGATCCACGACCACGTTGCTATCGGTTCTCCAATCCTGACCACTCCGAACTGCGCGGCCAGCGCAACGAGAAACAGCACCAGACAAATCACCCACACCGCGATCGTTGGAGCTTTACCGGAGTTCCGCATGTCGTCTTCCTTTGGTTGGTGGAAACGAGGTTGATTCGTCAGTTGTACACGAGGGTCGATTGCTTTTGGCATCAACGTCGGAAATGACCATGCAGCCCAGCGGCCTCGGGCCCAATGGCGAAGCGGCAACCGACGACGACCGCCAGCGTTGTCGCAGGCCGATCAAATCAATGCCACCAAAGCCGAGGGAGTAACGCAGGCGAGCTTGAATCGAGGCATGTCGGAAGATCCTTGAGCGGAATCGGAAGGCTTATTCCTTTTTTGCCCATCATTCCCGCGAAGGCGGGAATGACGGGCCTGAGTGCTCGCGAATACGAATTAGACAGCGCTGACACTCAATCAGCGAGGCTCGGCGCATCCACTTCCCCACGCGACACCATCGCAGCGATGCCAAGATCACCGGTCACGTTGACCGTAGTCCGGCACATGTCGAGTAAGTGGTTGACGCCGAGGATCATGCCGATGCCTTCCGGCGGCACGCCGACCATCGCGCAGATCAGTGCAACGACCGGCAGCGACCCCGACGGCACGCCGGCGGTGCCGATGCCGCCGAGGATGCACACCAGCATCACCATGACCTGCTGGCCGATGCCCAAGTCGACGCCGAAGAACTGCGCCAGGAAAATCACGGTGACGCCTTCGAACAGGGCCGTGCCGTTCTGGTTGGCGGTGGCGCCGATGGTCAGCACGAAGCGCGAGACGCGGCGCGGCAGGCCGAGCTGCTCGTCGGCCACGCGCAACGCGGTGGGCAGGGTCGCGTTGCTCGATGCCGTGGAGAACGCCATCAGCATGGCTTCCTGCACGCCGCGGAAGAATTTCAGCGGCGAATAACCACCGACCAGTTTCAGCGCCAGCGAATACACCACGAACAAGTGGATCGCCAGCGCCAGCACCACGACGCCGACGTACGCGCCAAGCCGGATCAGCAGATCCCAGCCGAACACCACCGCCAGGTTGAACATGAAACAGAACACCGCGTAGGGCGCGAGGCGGATCACCAGGCCGATCAACGTCATCGACACTTCGAACAGGCCTTCGATACCGCGCTTGAGCGTTTCGATGGCGGGCGTGGCCCTGCTCATGACCAGGCCGACGCCGAACATCAGCGCGAAGAACATCAATCCGAGGATGCCGGCGTTGCTCGACGCCGCGCCGATGACGTTCTCCGGCACGATCGACAGCAGCATGTCGATGCCCTTGGGCTGCGTGGCGCTGTCCTTGACGATGGCCTGCGCGCGTTCGGCGCCTTCGGTCAGAAGCTGCTGCGCCAGCGCGGGATCGACACCGGCGCCGGGCTTGAACACGTTGACCAGCACCAGTCCGAGCAGCACCGCGATGCCGGACAACACCACGGTGAACGCGAGCGTGCGCCAGCCGATGCGGCCTAGCGAGCGGATATCGCCCATCTCCGACACGCCGACCACCAGCGCGGAAAACAAGAGCGGCACGATCAGCATGAAGATCAAGGTGAGGAACAGCTTCGCGAAGGGTTGCGTGACGTACCTGGTCAACAACTGCACCCACTCGGCGTCCGCACCGATGCCGTAATGCACCAGCATGCCGAGCAGCAGGCCGGCGAAAAAGCCGATCGCGATCTTCCAGTGGAGGAGCATGCGCGGCTTGGCGGGGGCGGGCTGTGCGGACATGCGGGCGTTCCTCCAAGGGGTCGCGGCAGCTTAGCAAAGCGGTTGGTGCAACAACCGGGAGACCTGGCTGCGCGTCTCGAAGCGATCCCGTTTGACGCAACGCCGCCACGTTCGTCTGCGTGGAGTGTCCGCCCTTGTGGTGGTGGAGCGGCCGGTCGCGTCTGCGGTCGCTCCTGCCGTCGCGTTACGCGCGCGGATACAACGGGGGCAGAGGGTCGCTCACCACTGCCGTCACCTGTCGCCAGCGCGGCCCATGCTTGAACGCATCGCGCAAGGCGCTGCGTGCGGCGATGCCGTCGCCATCGCCCCAGCGCGCACGACGCAGGATGTGTACTGCGTCGCGTTGTGCGCTGTCGTCGAGTCGGTCGATCACATCGTCAAGATCGATGGCCTGCGGAATTGCCATCGCGCGCAGTGCGTCGCCAACATCGTCGAGGTCGCCGGTATCGAGCGCGCGTTTCAGGTTGGCCGAGAATTTCTGCGGAGCGGCATCGGGACGAGCAGGCACCGCTGACGGCACGGGTTGCGCGGTTGTACGACGCTGCAATCCCCACATCAACGTACCCAGCCACAACAACGCGAAGAGCACCGACGCCAAGGCCCACGGGCCTACCGCATCCTCCATGCCCGGAATGCGGCCCCAGCGTTGCGTCGACGACGCTTGCGTGGTCGCGTCGGTCGCCGCCGGGGCCGAAAACGCGCCTGTCCCGGGCGCCACCTGCAGGTTCAATTCCGGAAGCGCTGCCGTCCGCGACGCATCCGCGCGTACGTCCCACCAGTCGAGGGATGGCCCTGCCATCCGCAACGCACCGGCGCGCGCGGGCACGATGGAGAAACGCCGCGTGACCGTCACCTGCGGACGCCCGTTGGCGAAGGCTTCATTGCTTTGTGCGGGCTCGGCGAACACCTGCGCGCCATCGGAACCGGCCAGCTGCAGTTCCGGCATCTGCGCGGCGGTGGCGCCATCGGCCGTGGCTTCGACGACCACCGTCGCCGCTTCGCCAGCGCGCACGTTTTGCGGCGTGGCGACATAGCGCAGTTGCAGGTCGCGCAATGGCAGCCACGGTTGCGGAGCGTTCGCAGGCGCGCTGCGTATGCGCAGGATGCGCGGGGCGCCCCGCGCCTGCAATGCGCGCTTGCCGTCGCCGAACAAATCGTCGAAGAATCCTCCCACGCCCTGCCCTTTGAAACGCGCGGCGGGGAGCGTCAGCGTGCCGCTGCGTTCCGGGACCAGCAGGTAGCGGCGCTCGACGACGTTGTAGCGGCGGCCGCCCAGCTCGCGGGTGAACTGGAGGTCTTCGCCGACTTTCTGCAGCGTTGCGCCTTCGGGCTGGTCGAGATCGAGTTCGCCCGAAATCAACGGCACGGAATAGTACAGGCGCAGCACCACGCCGACCGCCTGCTGCACGTACGGATCCTGGTCGTCGGCTTCGGTTTCGATGAAGACTTCCTGGCCTGCGCGACTGGGCATCGACGCAGTCGACGGCGTCACCGTGAGCGTCAAGGCCTGCGTCAATTCGCCGCCGACCGGCAACGCGGGAATGCCGATGACGCCACTGCGCCGCGGCTGCAGCGCGACGGCGAACAGGGTGCGCACGGTGGCGCGCCCGTTGACCGCTTGCACCTGCCGGTTGCTGGTATTGCCGCTGACGATGAACTCGCGCTGCAATCCGGAATAATCGGGCGCCGCACCGAGTTGGCCTGACTCGATGTTGAGTGTCGCGGTTTCGCCCATGGCGATGCGGTCGCGGTCGAGCCAGGCCCGGGTTTGTGCGTGGGCGATGCCGCACGGCGCCAGCAACAAGGCAAGCGACCCTACGACGGACAATATGTATTTGCGCGACATCAGCAGAACCCCACCACATCCGGATGTTTCACCAGCACGCGCAAGCAGGCGGAAACCAATGCAGGTAGCGTGGAAGCGCAGCGATTTCCTGACCCCGGGAATGCGCGAACATGCCTTCCCGCCTGTGCGGGAATGCGAAGCAAAAACCTGGTCGTGGGCGACGTCCTTCATTGTCCCCCCTGCATGCGCCGCCGCTCGTATTCCAGCGCGAACTTGCGGCGCAACAATCCACCCGGGTCGTCCGGCACGCGTCTCAGCCATGCTTCCACCATCTGCCGCTGCTCGCGTTCGGCGGCGGTCTCCGCGCGATCGGGTGTGCCTTTTACATCGCGGCCGTCGCCAGCCTGCTTGCCGCCGCGCTCCAGCGCGCGCTGCATGCGCTGGCGTTGCGCGGCGTCGGCGCTGCGCTGTGCGGCGGCATCCTCCGGTCCTGAACCCTGCTGCGGTTTGCTGTTTCGCGGGGTCTCGGTGTCCTGCTGCGGCGGGCCTGGATGCGGTGACTGCTGGCCGGGTTGACCCTCTTGTTGCTGCGGTTTTCCTTGTGGCGATGGCGACGGCTGCCCCCCCGGTTGCCGATCGCCATCCTGTTTCTGGTTCTGGCGGCCGCGGTTGTCCTGCCTTGGCCCCTTCGGCGGCTTGCGTTTCATCGCCGCT
>JBDSEX010000325.1:0-7876 GCA_039919835.1 Luteimonas sp. | reverse complement strand
GTTCCGGTCAATCCCCGCCAAGCGCAGCCAGCCGCGCAGCAAGCCGTTTCGGCGATACGCCGCTTCGCGCACCCAGCTCCTGGGCGAACAATGACACGCGCAGCTCTTCGAGATCCCAACGCAATGCATGCCACGCCGGCGCGGCCGCCGGCTCGCGCAACCGCCGCAACGCATCCGCGAACGGCTTGATCTCCAGCATCCGCGCCTGATCCTTGACCGGATCGCGTAACGCGCGCTCGCCGCGTAACACCAGCGCCTTCAAATAGCGCGGGTAAGCGTCAAGCACGTCGGCCGGCACGTCGCGAAGGAAGCCAGGCGGGGTCAGCTCCGCCAGTTGCGTGCGCATGTCGTCGAGGTTGCCGCTGGCCCAGCCGATCAGCGGCGAGTCAAGCCTTGCGCGCACGTCCGCGACCAGGGCAAGGATCGTTTCGGCCCTCGACAGGCGCTGCATGGCCTCGCCGAAAACCTGCAGTCCGATGGCGTCGCGCTTCGCCGCGAATGCGGCTGCGTCGCGGATGTCGATGAGGCCATCGGTCGTCAACGCGTCGAATGCGCCTTCGACCAGGTCGGCGCGCAGGCGGTCCTTCGACGGCCCCGACTGGCGAGGATCCCGGTCGATGTCCTCGCGCGGTGCTGCCGATTCGATCGCCGCGTGCAGCAACGTGGTCTTCGGCTGGATCGGCAACTGGGTGCGCGCATGCTTGAGCTTGTCCGCCAGCGCAAGGTGCAACAGGCGGCGCACGCCCGCGGGATGCCGGCGCCGCGCCTCATCCTGGTCCGCATACACCGTCAACGAGACGCTGTCGCCGGCATCGTCCAGCGCCGGATACGCGGCGACGCCACCGGCACCGGCCACGGACATCGGAATCGGCTGCACGGGAAACGTGGTCAATCCCTTCGCCGCCAGCTCGCCTGCGGCACGTTCGGCGAAGGCATCCGCCGCGCGTGCGCCGAAGCGTTGCCGCAGGCCGGGCAGATCACGCGACTCGGCCAGGACGTGCTTCCCATTGCGATCGAGCAGCCGCAGGTTCGCGCGCAGGTGCGGCTCCACCGCATCCGCGTCGAATTCCGTGGCCGGCAGCGCAACGCCAGTTGCCTTGTACAGGAATCGCGCCAGGCAGCCTTCCAGCGAATCGGCCTGCGCCACTGGAAACGCCTCGGCGAATGCTCGCGCGAAATCCGGCGCGGGCACGAAGTTGCGGCGCAGCGCTTTTGGCAGGGTCTTGATGAGCGCCGTGGCCTTCTCCTGCACGAATCCCGGCGCAACCCATGACAAGCGTGCGGCGTCGAGTGCATGCAACAGATGCAGCGGCACCGCCACGGTCATGCCATCGTCCACCGCGCCGGGCTCGAAACGGTAGTGCACGGCCATGCGCACGTCGCCGAGCGGCAGGTACGGGGGAAAGCGTTCGGCATCGCTGTCCTCGCCGACCAGCAGATCCTCGCGCGACCATTCCAGCGCGCGCTTTTCGTCTGCCGTCGATTTGCCGAACCACGCGTCCAGCGCCTGCGTGTTGTGCACGTGCGGCGGCAGGCGATCGAGGTACCACTGCGCCTGCCAGTCCTCGTCGACCACCAAGCCGGTGCGACGCTGCTTGGCTTCCTCGTCCATGGCTTTTTCGAGCGTGGCCAGGTTGCGCGCGAGGAACACGCTGCGGGTATTGACCTCGCCGGTCAGCAGCGCCTCGCGCACGAAGATGTCACGGCTTTCCTGCGGGAACAGCGCGCCGTAATGGATTGGCCGTTTCGGCGCAAGCACCAGTCCGAACAGGCTTATCTGCTCGCTGCCGACGACGCGTCCCTGCGACCGCGACCAGCGCGGATCGTGCTGCCGGCGTGCCAACAGGTGCGGCAATTCCGCGATGACCCAGTCGGGTTCGATCGCCGCGTTGGTCAGTGCCCAGAGCTTTTCCGTGTCCAGCAGCGTTGCCGACATGACCCAGGTGGGTGCTGCTCTTGAAGAGACTGTTTTCGCCAATGCCGAACCAGGGAACAACTGGAACTTGCGCCCGCGCGGACCGTCGTAGAACCCGCGTTCGGTGCGTTGCCCGATTTGCGTAGGCAAGCCTGCGAGCAGGGCGCGGTGGAGCCTTGCGTAATCGGTACGCAGTCCTTCAACGGATGTTGCGATCGTTGGCTTTTGTTCGGCATTCCCGCGAAGGCGGGCGCCCTCCACCACAGTCGCAGGCTGGTCATCCAGTGAGCCTGTTGTTGAAAGAGGTCGGTCGCCGGATTCGCGCCTTCGCGGGTTTGACGACGTCGGGGCGAGGCCGACACCGGTACTTTGGACTGGGCTTGCATCCCAGCCCAGTTCCGCGCACTGCAGCTTCAATTGCCGATGCAACTCGCGCCACTCGCGCATGCGCAGGAAACCGAGGAAGCGCTTCTCGCACCACGCACGCAATTTCGATTGCGTCAGCTCCTCGTGCGCGTCGCGATACGCCTCCCATAGCTTGAGGATTCCGACGAATTCCGACTTGCTGTCGGCAAATTCGGCATGCGCGTTGTCGGCCTCCGCGCGCTGGTCCGACGGTCGTTCGCGCGGATCCTGGATGCCCAGGAAGCTGGCGATGGTCAGCATCTCGTCGAGGCAGCCGTGCGCATGCGCAGCCACCAGCATGCGCGAGAGCTTCACGTCGACCGGCAGCCGCGACATGGTGCGGCCGATGGTGCTCAGTTGGCGAGCCGCGTCGACGGCGCCCAGCTCGCCGAGTTGCTGCCAGCCGTCGGCGACCGCACGCGGATCCGGCGGCTCGAGGAACGGAAACGCTTCGATGCTTCCCAGCCCAAGCGACAGCATCCGCAGGATCACGCCCGCCAATGCGGCGCGGCGGATTTCCGGATCGGTGTAGTGCGGCCGCGACAGGAAATCGGCCTCGGCATACAACCGAAAGCAGATTCCTGCCGAGATGCGCCCGCAACGGCCCTGACGCTGGTTGGCGCTGGCCTGGCTGATCGGCTCCACATGCAGGCGGTCGAGTTTTTGACGGGGACTGTAGCGCTTGATGCGCGCGTAGCCCGGGTCGACGACGTAGCGGATGCGCGGCACCGTCAACGACGTTTCCGCGACGTTGGTCGCAAGCACGATGCGGCGCTTCGGGCCTGGATTGAACACGCGGTCCTGGTCGCGCGACGACAGGCGCGCGTACAGCGGGACGATTTCGGTGTGGCGATACTTGCGCCGCTCGAGCGCGAGGTGCGCGTCGCGGATCTCGCGCTCGCCCGGAAGGAACACCAGCGCGTCGCCGAGGGCATCTTCGCGCGTGAGTTCATCGCACGCGGCGACGATGCCATCGAGCACGCTGCGCGCCCCATCGTCGGCGCCCTCGCCTTCCAGCGGGCGGTAGCGGGTTTCAACCGGATAACCGCGGCCTTCCACATCGACCACGGGCGCGTTGCCGAAGTGTTCCGCGAAACGCGCGGTGTCGATCGTTGCCGAGGTGACGATGATTTTCAGGTCATGGCGCTTCTGCAGCAGCTGCTTGAGATAGCCCAGCAGGAAGTCGATGTTGAGGCTGCGTTCGTGCGCCTCGTCGATGATCAGCGTGTCGTACGCGGACAGCCATCGATCGGACTGTATCTCCGCCAGCAGGATGCCGTCGGTCATGAATTTGACCACGGTGTCGTCGCCGACGTTGTCGTTGAACCGCACCTGGTAGCCCACGATGCCGCCGAGCGGGACCTGCAATTCCTCGGCGACGCGGCGAGCGACCGTGCGCGCGGCGATGCGGCGCGGCTGCGTGCAGCCGATCATGCCCGCGGCGCCGCGTCCGGCGGCCAGGCACAGCTTCGGCAACTGCGTGGTCTTGCCCGAGCCGGTTTCCCCGGCGATGACCACGACGGGGTGCTTGCGGATCAGTTCGATGATGCGGTCGGCTTCGGCCGCGATGGGCAATGCCGGGTCGGCGACCGCTCGCGGTAGCGAAGCCAGCCGCGTTTCGCGTGCCTTGATTGAATGCGTCAATGCGGTGACGAAGGCCGTTTGCGCCGCACTGTCCTGGGGCTTGCCCTGCCACCGCGTCCACAGGGCATGCAGGCGCCCACGGTCCCGCGTCAGGGCGCCATCGATGTCGCGCCGGGCACGTTGCAACGCTCTTTTCTGATCAGGTTCGATAGCCTGCATCGATCGTTTCAACATCCGAATTCATTCAACGTGAACGTGGGTGCAGCTTATCGTGTCGTCATCCGCCCACACTGGAATGCCGACATGGCCAAGGCCGCCAAACAGCAGAAAACACAGCACACCACCAAGCCGGTGAAAACACTGCCGAAACGCGTGCCCGCGAGCAGCGCGCCCGGGATCGATATCGGGATCAAGACGGCCGACCGCAAGCACATCGCAGATGGCCTCTCGCACTTCCTGGCAGACAGCTACACGCTGTACCTGAAGACCCACAACTTCCACTGGAACGTCACCGGACCGATGTTCAACGCCCTGCACACGATGTTCGAGGCGCAATACACCGAGCAGTGGACCGCGCTGGACGAGATCGCCGAGCGCATCCGCGCGCTGGGTTTCAACGCGCCGGGCTCGTATGCGGAGTTCACTCGATTGTCGTCGATTACCGAAGAACCCGGCTTGACCGACACCGCCGACTGGCACGAGATGGTGCGCCAGCTGGTGGTGGGCAACGAGGCCGTCTGCCGCACCGCGCGCAAGGTGCTGGACATCGCCGACGATGCGGACGATGCGCCGACCGAGGATTTGCTGACACAACGCCTGCAGACGCATGAGAAGTATGCGTGGATGCTGCGGTCGCTGCTTCAGTAGGAACTTGCAGGACGGGCGCCGGCCGACCATCCGCATGATCCGGGATGAGGTCGATTGAGTCGATGGGCCAGGTCCATCCCGCCCGACCCGGGCGACGGAAAACTCCTACGTGTCGCTCGGCTATCGCCGCGTCCCGGCACTTGACGCGCTTGCTACCCTTGCTGCATGTCGCCCGCCCTGACCAAACTCAAAGACGTCTTTGGCTTCGACGCATTCCGCGGCGCGCAGGGCGAGATCATCGAACATGTCGCGCAGGGCCACGATGCGCTGGTGCTGATGCCCACCGGCGCGGGCAAGTCGCTCTGCTACCAGGTACCGTCTCTGCTCCGCGACGGGGCCGGCATCGTCGTCTCGCCCTTGATCGCGTTGATGCAGGACCAGGTCGAGGCCTTGCGGCAGCTGGGCGTCCGCGCTGAGTTCCTCAATTCATCCCTGGATTCGCAATCCGCCACGCGCGTGGAGGCTGCGCTTCTCGCCGGCGAGCTCGACCTGCTGTACGTGGCGCCGGAGCGTTTGCTGACGCCGCGCTTCCTGTCGCTGCTCGACCGCAGCCGGATCGCGCTGTTCGCCATCGATGAGGCGCACTGCGTGTCGCAATGGGGCCACGATTTCCGCCGCGATTACCGCGAACTGACGATCCTCCACGAGCGCTGGCCGGACATCCCGCGCATCGCGCTGACGGCCACCGCCGATGCGCCAACGCAGGCAGAGATCGCCGAACGCCTGCAACTCGAGGACGCGCGCCGCTTCGTCAGTTCCTTCGACCGTCCCAACATCCGCTACACCGTCGTGCAGAAGGACAACGGCATGCGGCAGCTGCGCGATTTCCTGGGCGAGCGCGGCGGGCAGGCCGGGATCGTGTATTGCCTGTCGCGGCGCAAGGTCGACAAGACCGCCGAGGCCTTGCGCGAGCTGGGCCACACAGCCCTGCCCTATCACGCAGGCCTGGATGCGGAAACGCGCGCCGCCAACCAGCGCCGCTTCCTGCGCGAGGACGGCGTGGTGATGGTTGCGACGATCGCCTTCGGCATGGGCATCGACAAGCCCGACGTGCGCTTCGTCGCGCATGTGGACCTGCCGAAATCGCTTGAAGGTTATTACCAGGAAACCGGCCGCGCCGGCCGCGATGGAGAGCATGCCGATGCGTGGTTGTGTCACGGGCTCGGCGACGTGGTCCTGCTCAAGCAGATGATCGAAAACTCCGAAGCCGGCGAGGAACGCAAGCAGCTGGAGCGCCGGAAACTCGATGCGCTGGTCGCCTTTTGTGAATCAATGCGCTGCAGGCGGCAGGTGCTGCTGGCGAATTTCGGCGAAAACTACATCGGCAATGGAGTCGGCGCCAATGGAGTTGGCAATCCATGCGGCAACTGCGACAACTGCCTGCAACCCGCGGAAACCTGGGACGCGACCGTCGCCGCGCAGAAGGCGTTGAGCAGCGTCTATCGCAGTGGCCAGCGTTTTGGCGTCGCACACCTCATCGACATCCTGCGCGGCAGCGACAACGAGCGCATCCGCCAGTTCGGCCACGACACGCTGAGCACGTTCGGCGTCGGCAAGGACCTGGATGCGCGCGCCTGGCGCGGCGTGTTCCGGCAGCTGGTCGCCGCCGGCATGCTTGACGTGGACGTGGAAGGCTTCGGCGGGTTGCGGTTGTCAACGTCAAGTCGCGCGGTATTGCGCGGCGAGCAGCCGATCCTCCTTCGTAAAGAGCTGCCGCTGAAGCGCGAGCGCCGCGGACGCGAACGCGATACGCGCAGCGGCCGCACGGCTGGCGCCATGCAGCCCGGTCACCAGCCGCTGTTCGACGCGCTGCGTGACCTGCGCGCCCGCCTCGCCCGCGAGCAGAACGTGCCGGCCTACGTGATCTTCCACGACAGCACCTTGCGCAACATCGCCGAGTTGCGGCCGTCGTCGCTGGATGCGCTGGCGGCCGTCGGCGGCATCGGCGGCACCAAACTGGCGCGCTACGGCGAGCACGTGCTGGAAACGGTCCGCGAAGCGGGATGAGCGTCTCGCGATAACCGGGTGCGGCGTCCGTGCCCTGCGAGTAACCTCCATGCGCGGTGCTTGGAGCCTGACGGCGGCCGCTGCGCCCGATCATGCTCGGCGTCACCCTGTTCGGGATGTTCCTGACGGCCGTGTTTTATGTCGCGCCGCGCAAGCGGGGGGCGCACCGCACCACTGCAACTCGATTCCCGCAGCTACCCGTTACGCGCAACACTAGCCGTGACCTTCCAGGAGACCCCCATGAACAACGCAACCAAGATCGCCCTCGTCACCGGCGCCACCCGCGGCATTGGTTTGGAAACCGTGCGCCAGCTGGCCGAAAACGGCGTCCACGTTTTGCTGGCGGGACGCGACGGCGACAAGGCCGCCGAGGCCGCCGAGGCGATGCAGGACCAGGGCCTGCCGGTCGACCCCATCGTGCTCGACGTGACCAGCAGCGACAGCATCGCCGCGGCGGCGGATGAGATCAGCCGCAAGCACGGACACCTCGACATCCTGGTCAACAACGCCGGCATCGCGCGGGACAACGCCCAGCGCAAGCCGTCCGAGCAGACGCTCGTCCACTGGCGCGAGACGTTCGACACCAACCTGTTCGGCGTCGTCGCCGTGACGCAGGCCTTGCTGCCGCTGCTGCGCAGGTCGCCCGCGGGGCGCATCGTCAACGTGTCGAGCATCCTCGGGTCGCTGACGCTGCACAGCGATCCGGCATCGCCGATCTACGATTTCAAGGTGCCCGCCTACAGCGCCTCCAAGAGCGCGCTGAACGCGTGGACCGTGCATCTCGCGCATGAACTGCGCGACACATCGATCAAGGTCAACGCGGTGCATCCGGGCTACGTCAAGACCGACATGAATGCGGGAGAAGGCGAGCTGGACGTCGCCGACGGCGCACGCACGAGCGTGCGCATGGCATTGCTCGACTCGGCCGGCCCGAGCGGCGGCTACGTGCATTTCGAGGAGACGTTGCCATGGTGATGCGTGCGCTTACGCTGGCGATCGACGCGGCATGGTGATGCGTCCGCCCACGCTGGTGATCGACGCGGCGTTGCGCGCGCAGCCTGGTGCCGCTGGCCGGTGATCCAGTCACCGCCCCTGCCG
>JBDSEX010000272.1:0-3171 GCA_039919835.1 Luteimonas sp. | reverse complement strand
AAGGGCGATGAGCGCGATCCACAGTCCGCGCCGCGACGGTGGCGGCGTCGCGCTGCGATCGATGCGGAGTTCTTTCAACAGGTCGGCGGAAGAGTTCATCGTTGCTGGCATGACGTGGCAAGGGCGCAAGTGTGACCGCAGGCGATGCCAGCGCCAACCTGCCGGGAGTCACTATCGACGAGTTCCATCACTTTGGCGCAATCGTCCCGCCCGCCGGCCACTGCGTGTCGCCGACGCGCTTGAGCGTCATCTCGAAGAAACGGGCGGCCGGCTTGTCCGGCGTGAGGCGCTCACCAATCTCGTGCCAGATGCCGTCCTTGATGTCCACGGTGTAGCGGATCGTCGCCGGCCCTGCCGGGATTTCCCAGGCATAACCGGTCGCCGTGGGCGTGATCGCAAAGTCGCCCGACCTGCCCATCGCATACGAATGCAGCGTGTATCGCTTGCTGGCCAGGTCGAACGACACGATGCCCAACGCGTTGAATACGGTCTTGCCCGCCGCGTCGTAGCCCCGACCCTCGATGACCTTGACCGAGCCGTCCAGCAACGGGCCGATGCGTTCGGTCTGGATGATCGCCAGCTGCTTTCCGTTCGCCAGCACGGTCGTGGCCGGCCCGCGCCAGACTCCGTCCATGTATGCCAGCGGCGCCAGCGCCGCGCGTTGTGCGGCAATGAGTTCGGCGGGGTTGGGCGGCTGCTGGGCGAATGACGGCAACGCCGCGCTTAGCAGCAAGCCGGCGATGCAGGTGCGGGATCGTGGGGCCATGGACTCACCAGACGGCAGGAAGAGGTGCGCAGGCTAGCGATGCCACTCGCGCAAAACACCTGACGCTTGTCATGCGGAATGCATGAGGCGGGTGACTGCCCGCGCTCGCTGGCCTTCGTCATCATTCGCCTCAACCGCAATGGAGGATGACCCCGATGGTGAATGGCGAAGTGCTTGCGCAACTCCGGAACGTGCGCAAGGCATACGGCAAGGTCCTGGCGCTTGACGGGGTGGACCTCGCCCTGCACGGCGGTGAGGTGCTTGCACTGCTTGGTCCGAACGGGGCCGGAAAATCCACCGCCATCGGCCTGCTGCTCGGGCTGGTGCGTGCCGACGCGGGCACGGTCGCATTGTTCGGCCAGGATCCGCAGCAGATCAGCGCACGTCGAGGCATCGGCGTGATGCTGCAGTCGGCCGAACTGCCGCCGACGCTGCGCGTGGGCGAGCTGATCCGGCTGGCCGCGAGCTATTACCCCGCACCGCGCAGCGTGCACGAAAGCGCTGAACTCGCGGGTGTTTCGGATCTTTTGCGGCGACCCTACGGCAAGTTGTCGGGCGGACAGCAGCGGCGCGTGCAATTTGCATTGGCATTGTGCGGCCGGCCGCGCGTGCTGTTTCTGGACGAACCCACGGTTGGCCTCGACATCGACGCACGGCGCAAGCTGTGGGATGCGATCCGTCACCTGGTCGCCGAAGGGAATTCGGTGGTGCTGACGACGCACTACCTGGAGGAAGCCGAGGCGCTTGCCGACCGGGTGTGCGTGCTTGCGCGCGGACGCATCGTCAGCGAGGGCAGTGTCGATGCGTTGCGCGCGCGCGTCGCGCTCAAGCGCGTGCACTGTGCAACCACGTTGCCGCTGGACGACGTCGCAGGATGGGACGGCGTGGCCGAAGCGCGTCGCGAAGGCGAGCGCCTGCTGCTGACGACCGAGCGTCCCGAAGCGTTGGTGCGGCGCCTGCTCGATTCCGATCCGTACCTGTCAGGACTGGAGGTGCGCGCCGCCGGCCTGGCCGAGGCGTTCACCGAACTCACCCGCGACGCTGATGGCGTCGATCCCGAGCACGCAACCCAATACGAGGCCGCCTGATGGACACCATCGCCACGACACCATCCCAGTCCATGCTTGCGCCGTCGATGACGCGCACGCGCGTGTTGCGCGCGTACCTGGAAGAAAGCCGCAGCGAATGCCTGCGCTACCTGCGCAATCCAGGCTTCCTGCTGCCGACGCTGCTGTTCCCGCTGGTCTTCTACACGATGTTCGGCATCGTCATGGGCGGACAACGCGATCCCGATGCCCCACGCTACCTGCTCGCCGCGTACGCGACGTTTGGTGTGATGGCGCCAGGGCTGTTCGGGTTCGGCATCTCCTTGGCGCTGGAACGCGACAACGGACTGCTGACGCTGAAGCGTGCGCTGCCAATGCCGCCGCTGGCCTACCTGCTGGGCAAGATGGCGATGGCGATGCTGGTGGCGGGCGCGGTGGTGGCATTGCTGCTGGTGCTCGCGATATTGGCCGCGCACGTGCCAGTGCAGCCTGTGCAGATGCTGCGCCTGTACATCACCGACATGTTCGGCTCGCTGCCGTTCTGCGCGCTCGGCCTGCTGCTTGGCACGCTGGTGCGGGGCCAGGCCGCGCCAGCGGTGATCAACCTGATGTACCTGCCGATGGCGTTCCTGTCCGGGCTGTGGTTGCCGCTGTCGATGCTGCCGACGGCGCTGCAGCGGGTCGCGCCGCTGTGGCCGAGCTATCACCTCAATCAGTTGTCGCTCGCGGCGCTGGGCTTCGACACCGGGCCGGCGTGGCCGCGCGTGCTGGTGCTGTGCGGGTTCACTGCGGTGTTCATGACGCTGGCCGCGCGGCGGCTGCGGCGCACCGGTTGAAGGCCTAACATCGACGTATGACGGCATCCGGTTTCCTGCTTCCGAACGTGCTCCGTCGCTGGCTCGCGCCAGCGCCGGATTCGGCCGCGGCCGAGGCGCTGCGACAGGGGCGTTCGCCTTGGGCGCACGCCGTGCATCTGCTGTGGTCGGCGTGGATTTTCGTCACTCCGTTGTTCAGCGGCGGCTACGACCTGCGCTGGGCGTTGCTGACGCTGTTGTCGTACCCGGTGTTCCTGCTTTTCTACGCCAAGGTGATCACCGCCACGCGCCGCGAGGCCCCGCGCTACGCACTGGCAATGATCGCGCTGTGCTTTGCGCTGCTGCCGTGGTACCCGGCGGCCCTGAGCTATTTCATCTTTGGCTGCGTGATGCTGCGTACCAGCGGGCCGCGGCCGATGAAGCGCTATCTGGCGCAGTTGCTGTTGCTCAATACGGCCTTGATCGCGCTGGCGCTGTGGATCGGTTATCCGTGGCAGGCGGTGGCGTGGCTGCCGCCGATGACGCTGGTCATCGGCATCATCAT
>JBDSEX010000266.1:0-5451 GCA_039919835.1 Luteimonas sp. | reverse complement strand
GTCCGCCCCGCACCGGATCGGCCTTGTCGCGCGCAAACGCGGCTTCGAGTGCCTGCAACTCGCGCTTGCGGTCCGCTTCCATCTGTTCTGGCGTCTTCTGCGGCCCGCCAGCCAAGGTTTCCGAGCCGTTTCCGCCTACCTGGCCCTGCCCCATGCCCGCGGCACTCGCGCCGCGTTGGGGCGACGGTGGACCGGCACCTTGCCCGGAATTTTCCAGGGCCTCGATGCGCGCCAGCAGTGCCTGGTTGGCCTCATCGCCATCTGTGGCACGTCCGGCACCTGGATTGCGGATGGACAACAGCGTTACGAACAGCGCGATCACCGCGACAGCAGCCACGATCCAAGGAAGCCGGGTCATTGCGAAGTTCGTGCGGTCGGGCATCTTGAAACTCCTGGAGCGAAATGCGGTTATCCATGATAAGCCGGCATCCACAGGTGGCATAGCGTGCCCAGCTTCCGCTGCATTTCCAACGGGTGGCGATTCCGGGCTGTTTGGGGGATACCCATGTCCGGGTTCGCCATCATCCGCATCATTGCCATGACCACTGGCTGCCATGCCTACGGGCGTATTCCCGCCTGCCCAATTGCGCTATCAGCAATGCGACAACCCTCATTCAACACGATGCACGAACAGAGAACGCGGGGACAAGTCGTTCCCGTGTTTTCCGAGTCTCGTGAACCCCACCCCAGGGCATCGACAGCCGCGCGGAAAAACACACGGCTGCCGTTGACAGGACGTGCGCCGCCTCCGACGGCTGCAGGCGTTGGTGCGGATGTGCACTGACGTCACCAAGGGCAAACCCCGAGTCATGACGCGCTGTCCACGCCACCGTCATCATTCCGCCATCCGCACGACGCATTGAGTTCATGTTCCGGGCGCAGCATTCGCAAAACCGGATGCCGCAGATGCGCTACGCGATCGTCACCGAGACCTATGCCCCCGAGATCAATGGGGTGGCGCTGACGGTGCATGCAATGGAGCACGGCTTGCGGGCCCGCGGACATGCGGTCTCGCTGGTGCGCCCGCGACAGTTCCCACACCAACAGGGCGATGCGCACGAATTACTGGTGCGTGGCGCCGGCGTGCCGCGTTATCCCGGGCTGAAATTCGGTTTTCCCGCGACGCGCAAGCTCACCCGCCTGTGGAGCAATGCGCCACCGGACGCGATCTACGTTGCCACCGAAGGCCCGTTGGGATGGTCGGCGCTGCGGGCCGCCAAACGGCTGGGCATCCCGGCTGCAAGCGGTTTCCACACCCGCTTCGACGAGTACATGCAGGACTATGGTGCAGCCTTCCTGCAGCAGACGGCGCTCCGCTGGATGCGGCGCTTCCACAATGGCGCGGATGCGACGTTGGTGCCGACGCACGAACTGTGCACGTTCCTGCAGGCACAGGGGTTCGACAACGTGGTGCGCCTGCCGCGCGCGGTCGATACGCAGCTGTTCAAGCCCGACATGCGCGATCGCGAATTGCGAGCGCAATGGAAAGCAGGCGACGACACCATGGTCGCGATCTACGTCGGTCGCATCGCGCCGGAAAAGAACCTTGACCTCGCCGTACGCGCCTTCCGCATGTTGCAGGACGTGCGTCCCGATGCGCGTTTCGTCTGGGTCGGCGATGGTCCGTCACGGCACAAGCTGGCCCAGGAAAACCCGGACTTCATCTTCTGCGGCGTGCAGCGCGGTCAAGACGTCGCCCGGCACTTCGCCAGCGGGGACCTGTTCGTGTTCCCGAGCCGCAGCGAAACCTTCGGCAACGTGACTTTGGAAGCGATGGCCAGCGGCATCGCCACGGTCGCCTTTGATTACGGCGCGGCACGCGAGTACCTGCGGGACGCGCAGGGCGCGGCCATCCCTGATGGAGACGACGAGGCGTTCGTCGCCGCTTGCGTCGACTTGGCCCGCGACACGCCTTCGCGAATCTCGGCAGGCATCGCGGCGCGCGAAGCGGTAAGCGGCCTGCGACCGGATCAGGTGGCCGCGGATTTCGACGGCATCCTCACTGGCCTCGCACAAGCGCGGAGGCCACATGCACGCGTCGCCACGGCGTAAGCGTCTTGCCGCAACCGACTCTGACTGGTGCATTCGTGCCAATGGCTGGGCCGTGCGCAGCGGCTGGCGCAGCTATTTCGCCGCTGTCAGCCGCCTGGGCGATGGCGCATTCTGGTACGGCTTGATGGCGGCGATGGTGCTGCTCGACGGGATGCAGGGCGTGCGCGCATCGATGCACCTCGCCGCGACCGGCGTGATCGCGCTGACCCTGTACAAACTTCTGAAACGCTGGACCCGGCGTCCGCGTCCGTTTGCCTCCGACGTGCGCATCCGTGCATGGGTGGCGCCGCTGGACGAGTTCAGTTTCCCGTCGGGCCATACCTTGCATGCAGTCGCTTTCACGCTGGTGGCGCTGGCGCATTACCCGAAGCTCGCGTGGTTGCTCATCCCGTTCACCGCGAGCGTCGCGGTGTCACGGGTCGTGTTGGGATTGCACTATCCGTCGGACGTCTTGGCCGCAACGGGCATCGGAACGGCATTGGCGGCGGTGTCGCTGTGGCTGGTCCCCGGAGTCACGCTGTTCTGACCGACCTCTCCCTTCACGGTGAAGGGAGATGCACGAGGCTTGCCTCTAGCGCAACGTCGACCCCAGCGCATACCAGTCCACCTTCCGCGTGATCCACATGACGGCGGCGAGGACGCCGAACAGCAGCAGGGAGCCCATCAGCAGCGCGTTGTCTTCAGACACCAGCAAGCCGTACAGCACGCCGTAAAGCGCAGTGAGCATCGCGGCGAAGCCGAGCGCGCGGCGGCGACTTTGCAGCACGTGGCTGAGATAGACGCCCTGCAGCCCGATGCACGCCGCCGCTGACACGACGTAGGCCTGCCAGAATGGAATGTGCTCCGACAGACTGAGCAGCAGCAGGAAGAAAATAGCCAGCGCCAACCCGACCAACAGGTATTGCAGCGGATGGATCGGCAGTCGTTTGATCAGCTCGAACAACGCGAAGCCCACGAAGGTCAGCACGATGAAGAGGATGCCGTACTTGCTGGCGCGATCAGCCTGCGAGTAGACATTCACCGGATCGACCAGATCGACCTGCAGGCTGTCGAGCGCGGACTCGCCGGCCAGCCCCGCGCCGCGCCGCAGTTGCGACTGCGCATCGCTGGCGAGCGATGAAACATCCCATCGCGCGGTGAAACCCGCAGCACCGACCGTACGCGTGCGCGGAAGGAAGCGGCCGCCAAACAACGGATGCGGCCACGGCGACGACATGGCGATGCGATTGCTGTCGGCGATGGGTGCGACCGACAACGATTCGGTGCCCGCCAGGGCGAAATCCAGCTCGATTCGGGTGCCGGAGATTTTTGTTCCGGCGATCACCGGCAGGGGTGCCTGCACGCCAGCGAAGCGCTGCGCCAATGAACCGGCGCCGGGCAGCAGGCGCACGGGCCTCCCATCGATGCGCAGGCTGGGCGTGCCCACCAGTCCGCGCACGTCGGCGAGGCCGAGGACGAGGTACGGCGCCGCGTATTCCCGCGTCACCCTTGCGGGTGCTTGTGGCGCGTCATCGTCGAAAGCCGCCTGCAACTTCGCACGCCATTCGTAGACGCGCACCTCGTGCAGTCCAATCTGTCGCGTGCCTGGAACCAGTTCACCTTCGATGGTCAGCGTGAGCGGCGTCTGCACGAGCTGGTCGGTGGTTTTGTCGACGCGTGTCCGCTTGACGCCCTTGTCGTCGATGAATTCGACGGACTGGCTGTCGGTCCACGACACGACACGCAACGGGCCGACCAGCCGCTGCGCTCCCGCCGCACTCTGCGTCACCCGCGTCACCGCCTGCACGCGATACATCTGGCGTTCCGCGATGGCGCCGCGGATCATCGACAGCTGCACCAGCAACAACAATGCAAGGACGCCGACGGTGAGGAAACGAAGCAGCAGACGGGGTGTTTTCATTGCGCAGTCTTGGCAGGGAGGTGCGGCCAGCCTGCGGCGCTGCGATGAGGGGACGAGGAAGCGGGTTTGAAGCGGGTGTGAAGTGGTGTTGCCCGCCCGGGTTTTGCTCGTAATGCCCGCGAAGGCGGGGATCGGGTGAGCTAGCCGTCGACTTCTCCATCGAGGATCGCGGGCAACACCAGGAACAAGGCCGCTGGATTCCCGCCTTCGCGGGAATGCCGTTCGATGGGTGAGTCTTGGTCCACCGCTTTTCGTTCCAGTGGCGCCCCTGCTGGGCCAAAGCCCGCCCTACGGAACGCGGAGGATTGCCCGCGTGCCGCCGCCCGGGCGATCGCTCAACGCAGTGCTGCCCCCATGCAACAACGCGACCCCACGCACGAACGGCAATCCCAGACCGGAACTGCGACTGCCGCCATCGGGCCTCGGCAGGGAATAGAAACGCTCGAAGATGCGATCACGCGCGAAATCAGGGACGCCCTGTCCACGATCCTCGATGACGATTTCGACCTGACCTTCGGCCCGGCGCAGTTCGAGATGGATCGCTGTGCCGCGTGGAGAAAATTCGATCGCGTTGTCGAGCAGGTTTCGTATCGCCTGGCGCAACAGGAACGGATCGCCTTCGACGTGCAACCCAGGCATGCCGGTCTGATGCAGCGCCACGCCGGCTTGCACCAGGCGTGGATCGAGTTCTGCCACGATGCCCGCAACCAGCCCTGTCAGATCGATTGATTCACGCTGTTGCAACCGCGCACGATGCTCAACGGCCGCCAGCGCAAGCAGCTTGTCGATCATTTCCGTCAGCCGCTCGCCCTGCGACTGCACGTTCGCCGCGAACCGCACGCGTTCGGCATCGGGCAACGGCTCCTGCAACAGTTCCGCCGCGCCGCGGATGGCCGCCAGCGGGCTCTTCATTTCATGCGTCAACGTCTGCACGTATTGCTCGACGTACTCCCTGCCCTCCAGTTCGCGGCGCATGGATTCGAGCGCACGGCCCAGGTCCCCGAACTCGCCTGCGGTCTCCGGCAACACGGCGCGCTCACCTGCCGCGACGGCGTTCGCATACGTCCGCAGCGCACCGAGTTGCCGCGACAACCACCATGCCGCGAACATGCCGACCAGCAACGCCACGCCCATCAGCACCCAGCCCCAGCGCATGACCACGTCCTGGCTGCGCGCGATGAACGGTTCGATGACCCGGTTCGGTTTGGCCACGGTCAATACGCCGACGATGCGCGCGCCATCGCGGATCGGCGCGGCGACGTGCATCACGGACGACGATTCATCGTGGGGATCGCTGCGCGTCGAGCGCGCACCGTATTCGCCGCGCAGCGTGCGATGGACATCGTTCCAGCGCGAGTTGTCGCGGCCGAGGTCGCGATCTTCCGAATCGAAAACGACGATCCCCTTGTCATCGGTGATGGTGATGCGGTAACTCGCGGTTCGTTTCTGGAACCCCCAGATTTCGGCGCCGATGTCCCGACCACGCAAGGCGCGCACCC
>JBDSEX010000210.1:0-2662 GCA_039919835.1 Luteimonas sp. | reverse complement strand
CCACGCTTTTTGTTTGCGGCTACAACACAACCATCGTCACCTGGTAGCTTTGTACGCAAGCAGTGCGGCGTCACGACTCGCCTTGAGATCAACGACAGGGATGGATGGATAGTCAGGCGCATGCTTCTTCATGGCGTCGCCATGCTCCCAGGGCGCAAAGATTGCCTCTACTGGTACCCGCGCCAACTCCGGCACCCAACGCCGCACGTAAACACCCTGCGGATCGAAGCGTTGCGCCTGCAACACCGGATTGAACACTCGGAAATACGGTGCGGCATCCGCGCCCGTACCGGCCGTCCATTGCCACCCCTGCGTATTGTTGGCCAGATCTGCATCCACCAGCGTGTCCCAGAACCAGCGCGCGCCGTGCGACCAGTGCATGCGCAGGTTCTTGCACAGGAAACTGGCGACAATCATGCGCACGCGGTTATGCATCCAGCCGGTGTGCCAGAGTTCGCGCATGCCGGCATCCACGATCGGCACGCCGGTCATGCCGCGCCGCCACGCTTCGAGCGTCCTGCGGGTCGGTTGCACCCACTCGAAATCATCGAAGCGGGAGTTGAGGTTGTCGTCCGGTGTATTCGGAAAGTGATGCAGCAGGTGAAAGGAAAACTCCCGCCAGCCGAGTTCGCGGATGTAGCCCTCGATTTCGGCTGCGTTACCCGGGTTGCGGGCACGTTGCAATTCGCTGGCGATGCGAGCGGGCGAAAGTTCGCCGAAATGCAGGTGTGCCGACAAGCGTGACGTGCCGTGCCGCGCCGGGATGTCGCGACTCTTGCGATACTCGTGCATTGCGCCGTCTACAAATGTTTTCAGCGTTTCATGCGCGCCGGCCTCGCCTGGCGTGAATCGTTCCCAGAACCCGGCATCCCAACACAACTCCGGCACGAACTTGAGCGTCTCCAGCGGGACGCCCTCGGGTCCCTGCCCGATGGCGGCAAGCGACCGCGGTGCATCATGCAGTTTCGGTTCGCGCCACTGCGACATCGCCGTCTTCCAGAACGGCGTGAATACCTTGTACGGATCGCCCTGCCTGGTCTGCAGTTCCCACGGTTCGAACATCAATGCGGCGTTGTAACTTTCCACGCGCAGGCCTTCCCTGCGCAGTGCCTGCTTGATCGCGGTATCCCTTCGTTCGATGGCCGGTTCGTAGCGCCGGTTCCAGAACACGGCATCCGCGCCGGTGGATGCAATCAGCGTCTGCAGGGTTTGCAGCGTTGGCCCGAAGAACATTCGAAGGTGCGAGCCGCGTTTGCGCAATTCGGCATCCAGCGACTGCAACGATCGATGCCGCCATGCGTTCGAGGCCTGGCCCGGCGCCCAGTTGCCTTCTTCGTCCGGCGCATGGATGTAAATGGGGATGATGGCGTAGTCGCTCTTCAACGCCGCCTGCAGGGCCGGATTGTCGGCAAGGCGCAGGTCGTCGCGGAACCAGAGGATGGCGGTGAGCATCGCGACACGCTACTGGAAATGAGTGCAGCGGCGGTGAAAAGCTTCTCTTTTTTCCCGTCGGGAGACGCTACCCCTATCGGATGCGGCCGGGTACTTTCTGGGCGCGACCCCATCCTCGGCGCGTCAATCCGACCTCAAGCATCGCTGTCGCGGCGTCCTCTACTGAAGCAAGCAGGATGCATGCACCAGCGGATCCAAAAAATCGCGGAATCAACGCAGACGGCTGCTAGTCCTCGACAAAACGCACACGTCGAGTGATCGAACAAATCAATTCGTATCCAATCGTCCCCGCCGCCATGCCCACGGTTTCGACCGGCAACCCCGGCCCCCACAACATCACCGGGTCGCCAGTCTCGGCATCGGGTTGCCCGCGCAAATCGATCGTCATCAGGTCCATCGACACACGGCCAATGATGTCGGCTTGCCTGCCATTGACCATGACCGGTGTTCCGGCAGGGGCACGACGTGGATAGCCGTCGCCATACCCGATCGCGGCCACCCCGACAGGCATGTCCTCGGGGCATTGCCACGTCGCGCCATAACCGATGCGCTCGCCTTGGCGGATGCGGTTGACGGCGAGCAGCCTGGTCGACAAGGTCATCGCGGGCCGGAGGCCGAAATCCTCCCCGGTTTTCCCCTCCACCGCCGAAACGCCGTACAACGCGCCGCCGGGACGCACCCAGTCCCCATGCGCATCGGGCCAGCCCAGCACTGCTGCTGAATTGGCAAGCGAACGCGAACCTGCAAGACCACTGGTCGCTTCGGCAAAGAGACGCATCTGTTCGCGCGTCTGCGGCTTGTCGAATTCATCGGAGCTTGCGAAATGACTCATCAGCACGATGTCGCCGGCGACGCCTGGGAGCGCCGACAACCGCGCATGGACGTCGCGCACTGTGTCCGGCGCGAAGCCCAGGCGGTGCATGCCGGTGTCGACCTTCAACCAGCAACGGATCGGATCCCCCGCCCCCGCCTGTTCCAGCATCTGCAGTTGCGTGGCGTGATGGACGACCGTTTCGACATTGAGGCGGCGCAGTTGCGGCAGGTCATCTGCTTCGTCGAAGCCGGACAGCAGCACGATAGGTTGCGACAGCCCCACTGCACGCAGGCGTTCCGCATCGGAAAGCGCGGCGACACCGAAGGAATCAGCGCCCTCAAGGGCCCGCGCAACGCGCTCGAGCCCGTGTCCGTAACCATCCGCCTTGACCACCGC
>JBDSEX010000201.1:0-8102 GCA_039919835.1 Luteimonas sp. | reverse complement strand
AATCTGCGCGGAATCTGTTTGCCCAGGTGGCGGAATTGGTAGACGCACTACCTTGAGGTGGTAGCGATTTAGGTCGTAGGGGTTCGAGTCCCCTCTTGGGCACCAAAAATTGAGAAGTCTGCACATGGCCGTGCAGGTTTTTGCTCAGGGATGGGCAAACCGTCGCACATCCTCGTGCCAAGCCCGGCCATCCAAAGCCGGACTTCTTTGCAGCAAGCGAGCAAGAGAGATCACACGTGCTGGCCGAATATTTGCCGACCTTGCTGTTCCTGCTCGTCGCCCTTGGCATCGGCGTTGCGCTTGTCGTCATCGGCAACCTGCTCGGCCCCAAGCGGCCGACGGCGGAAAAACTGTCTCCGTACGAATGCGGCTTCGCCCCGTTCGAGGACGCGCGCATGAAGTTCGACGTGCGCTATTACCTGATCGCGATCCTGTTCATCGTGTTCGACCTGGAAATCGCCTTCGTGTTTCCGTGGGCCCTTGTTTTCCGCGAGCTGGGCGTGTTCGGCCTGATCGAGATGGGTGTGTTCCTGGCGCTGCTGCTGATCGGCTTCATCTACGTCTGGAAGAAGGGAGCACTGGAATGGGAGTGATCCAGACCGTCTCGGGTCTCATGCACAACCCGCTGCCCGAAGGGCGGCTCGACGACATCCTGCGTCCCGAGGGCGACAACCCGCTGCTGCAACAGGGCTTCGTCACCACCAGCATGGACGTGTTGTGGAACTGGGCGCGCACCGGCTCGATGTGGCCGATGACGTTCGGCCTTGCGTGCTGCGCCGTGGAGATGATGCATGCGGGCGCGGCGCGTCTCGACCTGGACCGGTTCGGCGTGGTGTTTCGCCCGTCGCCGCGCCAGTCCGACGTGATGATCGTCGCCGGCACGCTCGTGAACAAGATGGCGCCCGCTTTGCGCAAGGTCTACGACCAGATGCCCGATCCAAAGTGGGTCATCTCGATGGGCAGCTGCGCCAATGGGGGCGGCTACTACCACTACAGTTACGCGGTCGTGCGCGGGTGCGACCGTATCGTGCCCGTCGATATCTACGTGCCTGGCTGTCCGCCGACTGCCGAGGCGCTGGTGTACGGCATTTTGCAATTGCAGAAGAAGATCCGCCGCGCGACCGTGTTTGGTGCCGAAGATGCCGCGTCCACCAGCCAGCGCCGTTTCTCGACCCGCCCGACCTCCACCGCTTCCTGATCCCACGAGTCCGCACGCGTCCGATGGCCGAGCCAGCAGAACATTTCGTCGACAGACTGCGCGCACGTTTCGCGGATGCAGCGCTCGATGTCGCGCTGCCGCGCGGCGAGCTGACGCTGGATGTCGCCCCGGGCGACTGGCTGCGGGCCGCGCGGACGCTGCGGGATGAATTCGACTTCGAGCAGGCGGTCGATGTCTGTGGCGTCGATTACCTGAGTTTCGGCAGCGACGAGTGGGACACCCGGGATGTCACCTTCGAAGGTTTCAGCCGCGGCGTGGAAGGCATGGGCCCGGGCCGCTTCAAGTGGGGGCAGCAGGCCGATGGCGTAGCCGTCTCCCAGCGCCGCTTCGCCGCCGTCGCACACCTGCTGTCGCTGCAGCACAACCGGCGTTTGCGACTGCGCACGTTCTGCGACAACGACGACTTGCCGGTGGTCGATTCGCTGACGTCGGTCTGGATCGGGGTTGACTGGTTCGAGCGCGAAGCCTTCGACCTGCTTGGCATCATTTTCAAGGGTCATCCGGACCTGCGCCGCATCCTCACCGACTACGGCTTCGTCGGACATCCGTTCCGCAAGGACTTCCCACTGATCGGCAATGTCGAAGTGCGTTATGACGCTGAGAAAAAACGCGTGATCTACGAACCGGTGACCTCGGTTGAACCGCGCGTGCTGGTGCCGCGCGTGATCCGCGACGATGCGCGTTATGCCACGGCTGCCGGTGAGGCTCGCGACCTGCACGTCGTGAGCACGCTTGGTCCCGCTGGAGCCGCAAAATGACCGCGCCTGCGATCCAGCATCCCGCGGCCAGCGCCGGGCTGGCGACGAATCCGGCAGAAAACCGCCAGGAAATCCGCAACTACACCCTGAATTTCGGTCCGCAACACCCGGCAGCGCATGGTGTGCTGCGGCTGATACTGGAAATGGATGGAGAGGTCGTGCAGCGCGCCGACCCGCATATCGGCCTGCTGCATCGCGGCACCGAAAAACTTGTGGAGTCCAAGCCGTATAACCAGTCGATCGGTTACATGGATCGCCTCGATTACGTTTCGATGATGTGCAACGAGCACGCCTACGTGCTTGCGATCGAACGACTGATGGGCATCGAGGCACCGGAACGCGCGCAATACATCCGCACTCTGTTCGACGAGATCACGCGTCTCCTCAACCACCTGATGTGGATTGGCTCCAACGCGCTTGACCTCGGCGCGATGGCGGTGTTCCTGTATGCCTTCCGCGAACGCGAAGAACTGATGGACTGCTACGAGGCCGTCAGCGGCGCGCGCATGCACGCCACGTATTACCGCCCTGGCGGCGTCTACCGCGACCTTCCCGACCGCATGTCCAGGTACAAGGAATCGCCATGGCGCAAAGGCGGCCAGCTCAAGCGTTTCAATGAATGGCGTGAGGGCTCGCTGCTGGATTACCTCGAAGCCTTCGCCAACGATTTTCCCAAGCGCGTCGACGAGTACGAAACCCTGCTGACCGAGAACCGCATCTGGAAGCAGCGCACAGTCGGTATCGGCGTGGTGTCGCCGGAGGCCGCGCTCGCGTGGGGCATGACGGGTCCGATGCTGCGTGGCTCCGGTATTGCCTGGGATCTGCGAAAGAAGCAGCCGTATGCGAAGTACGCGGACGTAGACTTTGATATTCCTGTCGGCAGCAACGGTGACTGCTATGACCGCTATCTGGTGCGCGTGGCCGAGATGCGGCAGTCGACGGGCATCATCCAGCAATGCGTGCGGTGGCTGAAGGCCAACCCGGGTCCGGTGATGCTGGACAACTACAAGGTGTCGCCACCGTCGCGCGAATCGATGAAGGACGACATGGAAGCGCTGATCCATCACTTCAAGTTGTTCACCGAAGGCTATTGCGTGCCCGCCGGCGAGACGTATGCCGCTGTCGAAGCGCCCAAGGGCGAGTTCGGCGTGTACCTGATTTCCGATGGGGCCAACAAGCCGTTCCGCTGCAAGCTGCGCGCGCCCGGATTCGCGCATCTTTCGTCGATGGACGCATTCGTCAAGGGCCACATGCTGGCTGACGTGGTGGCGATGATCGGCACATACGACATCGTGTTTGGGGAAATCGACCGATGAGGGCGACCGGCAATTTCGAGAACGCGCGCAATGTCGATCCTTTGGTCGTATTGAGCGACGAGACACGCGCGCACATCGATCACTGGCTGGCAAAGTTTCCGCCGGATCGCAAGCGTTCGGCAGTGTTGCAGGGCCTGCACGCCGCGCAGGAGCAGAATGACGGTTGGTTGACCGATGAGCTGATAGCGGGTGTCGCCAGGTACCTGGGACTTCCGCCCGTGTGGGCTTATGAAGTGGCGACGTTCTACTCGATGTTCGAGACGCACCCCGTCGGCCGCCACAACGTGGCGTTCTGCACCAACATTAGCTGCTGGTTGAATGGTGCGGAAGGTCTCGTTGCACACGCGGAGAAGAAGCTCGGCTGCAGGACTGGCGAATCAAGCGCCGACGGCCGCATCTTCCTCAAGCGCGAGGAGGAATGCCTCGCAGCCTGCGCCGGCGCACCGATGATGGTGATCAATGGTCACTACCACGAGAATCTCGACGCCGCGAAAGTGGACGATCTGCTGGACGGGTTGAAGTGATGGCACAGGCGCATTCCAGTGGTCCAGTCGGGCCCGCTCCGCAGGAGCACAACGTCGTGTTCACCACGCTGCATTTCGACAAGCCGTGGTCGTACGAGAATTACCTGAAAACTGGCGGCTACAGCGCGCTCCGCAGGATCATCGAACAGCAGATCGCGCCCGCTGACGTGATTGACATGGTCAAGCAGTCCGGCTTGCGAGGGCGCGGCGGCGCGGGTTTTCCCACGGGCCTGAAGTGGAGCTTCATGCCCAAGGGCGCGATGCAGAAATACATTCTCTGCAATTCCGATGAATCCGAGCCGGGTACCTGCAAGGACCGCGACATCCTGCGCTACAACCCGCACGCGGTGATCGAAGGCATGGCGATCGCCTGCTACGCCACCGGCAGCACGGTGGCCTACAACTACCTGCGCGGAGAGTTCCATCACGAACCGTTCGAGAATCTAGAGGAAGCCACGGCGGAGGCCTACAAGAATGGGTGGCTGGGCAAGGACATCCTCGGTTCCGGCGTCGACATCGACATCCACAACGCGCTCGGAGCCGGTGCCTACATCTGCGGCGAAGAAACCGCGTTGATGGAGTCGCTGGAGGGCAAGAAAGGACAGCCGCGCTACAAACCTCCGTTCCCGGCAAATTTCGGCCTGTTCGGCAAGCCGACCACGATCAACAACACAGAGACCTATGCGTCCGTGCCGGCGATCATCCGTAACGGCGCCGAATGGTTCTTGAACCTGGGCAAGCCGAACAACGGCGGTCCGAAGGTGTTTTCCGTGTCCGGCCACGTCAACACGCCTGGCAATTACGAGATCCGCCTCGGCACGCCGTTTTCCGAACTGCTGCAGATGGCGGGTGGCGTGCGTGATGGCCGCCAGCTCAAGTGCGTGATCCCAGGTGGTTCTTCGATGCCGGTGCTGCCTGGCGACACCATGATGTCGCTGACGATGGACTATGACGCGATCCAGAAGGCAGGTTCGGGCTTGGGCTCCGGCGCGGTCATCGTCATGGACGAGACCACCTGCATGGTCCGTGCCTGTCAGCGCATCGCGCGCTTCTATTACGCCGAATCCTGCGGCCAGTGCACGCCATGCCGCGAAGGCACCGGCTGGATGTACCGCATGCTGACTCGCATCGTCGACGGGCAAGCCACGCTCGATGACCTGCATATGCTGAAAGCGGCTGCTGGCCAGATCGAGGGCCACACCATCTGCGCATTCGGCGAAGCCGCTGCGTGGCCGGTACAGGGGTTCCTGCGGCATTACTGGGATGAGTTCGAGTACGCCATCGTCAACCGACGCTTCCTGGTGGACGACCAGCGCGCCGGTACGGTAGTCGACCGGGTGGCGGCATGATCTCTATGAAGACCCGCCATCTCCCAGCCGTCATTCCCGCGAAGGCGGGAATCCAGCGACCTTGTTTTTCATTGAAATCGGGGCGTCTGCACAAAGGTCACTGGATCCCCGCCTCCGCGGGAATGACGTTTGAAAGTGCATCGGCTGCGGGAGTCGCTGCATGAGCGCGCAGCCCGTCAACCCGAACCTCGCGCCCGATCACGTCACCGTCTTCATCGACGGCACCGAACTCGCGGCGCCCAAGGGTTCGATGATCATCCAGGCCGCCGACAAGGCCGGCATCCCGATCCCGCGTTTCTGCTACCACGACAAACTCGCGATCGCGGCGAACTGCCGCATGTGCCTGGTCGAAGTCGAGAAGATGCCGAAACCCGCACCGGCCTGCGCCACTCCGGTGATGGATGGCATGAAGGTGTCGACGCGCAGCGACAAGGCCCTGAAGTCGCAGCGCAACGTCATGGAATTCCTGCTGATCAACCATCCGCTGGACTGCCCGATCTGCGACCAGGGCGGCGAATGCGAGCTACAGGACCTCTCGCTGGGTTACGGCCGTTCGGTCAGCCGCTTCAGCGAACGCAAGCGGGTGGTCGCCGACGAGGATCTCGGCCCGCTGGTTGCCACCGACATGACGCGCTGCATCCAGTGCACGCGCTGCGTGCGCTTCACTGCGGAGATTGCAGGTACCTACGAGCTCGGCGGCATGCAGCGCGGCGAGGACCTGCAGATTGGCACCTACGATGGCAAGCCTTTGACCACCGAGCTGTCGGGCAACGTCATTGACGTGTGTCCGGTCGGCGCATTGACCAACAAGGTGTTCCGTTTCCGCGCACGCCCGTGGGAACTGATCGCGCGCGAATCGCTCGGCTACCACGACGCGCTCGGCAGCAACCTGTTCCTGCACGTGCGCCGGGGCGATGTGCTTCGCGTCGTGCCGCGCGACAACGAAGCCGTCAACGAATGCTGGCTGTCCGATCGCGATCGTTACTCGCACCAGGGCCTGTATGCCGAAGATCGTGCCGTCACGCCGTTGATCAAGGACGGCGGCAGCAATTCTGATAACGGCTGGCGCGAAGCGTCGTGGGATGAGGCGTTGGCGAAAGCCGCGAAGATCCTGCGCGACAACGCCGCTGATGATCTCGGCATGCTGGTGCATCCCTCCACCTCGAACGAGGAGGGCGCGCTGCTGGCCCGGCTGGCTGAGGCGCTTGGCACCGGCAATCTCGACCACCGCCTCGGGCAGCAGGACCTGTCCGATGGAGCTGTCGCCGAAGTATTCGCGATGCCGTCGGCCGAGATCGAGCAATGCGATGCGATCGTCATCGTGGGTTCCAACCTGCGCCATGAACTGCCGCTGTTGCACCAGCGCGTGCGCAAGGCGTGGACGCGCGGCGCAAAGGTGCACGTCATCAATCCGGTCGATTTCGACTTCACGTTCGACATCGCGTCAAAGCAGATCGTCGCACCGATAGGGATCGCCAACGCGTTGGGATCACTGAAGGTCGAAGGCGCGAATCGCGTTGCTGTGATCCTCGGCAGCGTCGCCGAGAGCGGCTTGCAGGCATCGGCGATTCGTTCGGCGGTCAACGATTTCGTGGCCACGAACCATGCGCTGCTGTGCCGCATCCCGCAAGGTGCCAACGCGGTGGGCCTGGTAAAAAGTGCGGTGCTGCCGCAGTCGCGCGACGCGCAGGCGATGCTGGCCGAGCCTCGTGCGGCATATGTTCTCTATGGCATCGAACCGGGCCTGGATTTCGCCGATCCAGCAGTCGCGCTCAAGGCCCTTGGTGATGCGCAGGTCGTTGCCTTCAGCCATTTCGCCTGCAAATCGACGTTGGCGGTCGCCGACGTGATCCTGCCGATTGGCTTGTTGCCGGAAATCGACGCCACGCTCACCAATCTCGACGGGCGCGACCAGTTCGCAGTGGCCGGCGGCAAGTTGCCGGGCGAAGCGCGCCCGGGTTGGCGGGTGTTGCGTGCGCTTGGGGCGGAGTTGGGGGCGCCGGGGTTCGAGTTCACCGATTTCTCTGGCTTGCGGGCCACCATCACAACCATGGATCCCGGTGTGGGTAACCGCGCCCGGGTCAGCAAGCTTTCGCGCGCCGCGACGCCCAACTCCGGTCTGGACGTTGTTGCATCGCAGGCGATCTATCGAACCGACGGCGTCGTGCGTCGCGCCCAGGCACTGCAGGACCATCCACTGACCCTTGGCCCGCGCATCACCCTGCACCCCAACGATGCGCAAGCTGCCGGGCTCGAAGACGGTGCGATGGCCAACGTCGAGAACGGTGCGGGCACGGCCACGCTGGCAGTCATCGTCAGTGACAAAGTTGCCCCGGGCTGCATGTGGATCGAAAGCGGCTATGGCGCCACCGCACCGCTGCTGTCGGGTCGTGTCGAGGTACGCCGCGCATGATCGAGCTCTTCGAACCGTTCCGCGACTGGCTGCTGTCGTTCGGCGCCATCGGCATGCTGGTCTGGATCGTACTGAAGATCCTGGCGATCGCCGTGCCAGTGATCATCTCCGTGGCGTTCTACGTCGTCTGGGAGCGCAAGCTGATCGGCTGGATGCACGTGCGCCGCGGGCCGATGTATGTCGGCATGGGCGTGCTGCAAGCGTTCGCCGATGTGTTCAAGCTGCTGTTCAAGGAAGTCATCCAGCCGTCCAGCGCGCAGAAAGTGCTCTACATCCTCGCGCCGATGATCACTCTCGCGCCGGCGTTCGCGGCTTGGGCGGTGGTGCCGTTCGACGAGAAGATCGTGTTGTCGAACGCCAATGCGGGTTTGTTGTATCTGCTGGCGATGACCTCCCTTGGCGTTTACGGCATCATCCTTGCCGGCTGGGCGTCGAATTCGAAATACGCCTTCCTCGGCGCGATGCGGTCGGCTGCTCAGGTCGTGTCGTACGAAATCGCGATGGGCTTCGCGCTGGTAGGCGT
>JBDSEX010000025.1:0-13125 GCA_039919835.1 Luteimonas sp. | reverse complement strand
TGCCTACGCACCCAATTTCCGCCGCAGCGTGCTGGGCTTCAAGGCGTTGTCACCGCTCGACCTGGAACGCGAATACGGCTTGGTCGGCGGCGACATCTTCCACGGCTCGCTGGGTCTCGACCAGCTGTTCAGCGCGCGGCCGTTGCTGGGGCAGGGCAACTATCGCGGCGCGCTTGCCAATCTCTACCTGTGCGGCTCCGGCACGCATCCCGGCGGCGGCGTCACCGGCCTGCCCGGACGCAATGCAGCGCGCGAAATCCTGAAGGATCTCAAGCGCGGCCCGCGCCCCGATTAACCATGTGGCCTTGCCACCACGCGGATCGCGTTTGCTGACACGACAAGACGCACCTGCTTCCCGGGCTTGCAGAGCCAACCGGAGATCTCAATGGGCCGCACACCACTCTTCCACCTGTTCCAGCGCGCCGCGCGCCTCGCGCGCGCGTCCCTGCATGGCGATGAGCCGGTCGATGAACTGATCCAGCGCACGAGGGAAGCGCGCGTCGATATGGCGCGCCGTCGCCTGTTGCAAGGCGCGGCCGCCGGCATCGTGCTCACCGGCTGCGGGACGCTGCCGAAGGCCGCCATGCAAAGCCATGGCGACGAGGTCGTCATCGTCGGAGCAGGCATCGCCGGACTCACCGCGGCGTGGCGCCTGCGGCAAGCCGGCGTACGCGTGCGGGTGTACGAAGCACAGAACCGCATCGGCGGGCGCATGTTCAGCCTGCGCGATTACTTTCCCGATGGGCAGGTGATCGAACTTGGCGGCGAACTGATCGACAGCAACCATGTCCGCATCCGCGCGATGGCGGCGGAGATGGGATTGCAGCTGGACGACCTGCTCGAAGGCGACACTGCGATCGACAGCTGGTTCTTCGACGGCCGACGGATCACCGAGCATGAGATCGTCACGGCATTCGTTCCCGTTGCCGCAGCCATCGAACGCGACCTTGCCACGCTGGGCGATGGCGACATCACCTATCGCGATGCGCAGAACGCCACTGCGCTGGATTCGATCACGATCGCGCAATGGCTCGACCGCAATGGCGTGTCCGGCTGGTTGCGCAAGCTCATCGATGTGGCATACACCACCGAGATGGGACTGGAGATCGACCAGCAGTCCGCGCTCAACCTGCTGACCTTCATCGGCACGGAAGATCACAAGACCTTCAAGCCCTTCGGCGAAAGCGACGAGCGCTTCCACGTGCGCGGGGGCAACGACCTGATCGTGCAGCGGCTCGGCGACAAGGTAGCCGACGCGGTGGAAACCGGCAGTGTCCTGGAAGCGATCCGCGGTGCCGACAACGGCTATGCATTGACGTTCCGGCAAGGCAGCGCATCGCGCGAAGTGCGCGCGCGGCAAGTCATCCTGGCGTTGCCGTTCACGCTGCTGCGCAAGGTCCGCGTCGATGTCGCATTACCGGCCGCAAAACGCCGCGCCATCGATACGTTGGCCTATGGCACCAACGCCAAGCTCATGATCGGCTACGACCGCCGCGTATGGCGCGCCCAACAGGTCAACGGCGCGGCGATGGGCGACCTGGCCTTCCAGACCACCTGGGACACCACGCGCAAACAACCGGGCATCGGCGGCGTGCTGACCAACTTCACCGGAGGGCGGCATGGCCTCGAACTTGGGCACGGCACCGCCAAGGCGCAGGCCGCTGCAGCGACGGCGTCCATCGACAAGGTCTTCCCCGGTGCCGCGGCGGCGCGAGCCGGCGCGCGTGAAGTGAGATTCCACTGGCCATCGCATCCATGGACGCTCGGCAGCTACGCCTGTTTCCGCCCCGGCGACTGGACCGGGTTGCGCGGCGCGATGGGGGAGTCGGTCGATGGCCTGCACTTCGCCGGCGAACATTGCGCGCTGGACACGCAGGGCTTCATGGAAGGCGGCTGCGAATCGGGCGAAACCGCCGCCAACGCCGTGCTGGCGCAACTCGGAATCTCGATGCGCAAGGCTGCATGAGCGCCCTCGATGCGCCTTGATGAACCGGTCAGTGTCGTTTTGCAGTGCAGCGTGCAAACGGCACGAGCAATCCTCCACGATTCCGGTCGCATCCCGACGTGGGGGAGGGAGCGAAGCCCGCAGCGATCCAGGTCGCTGCGGGTTTTTTTGTGGGCGCGATGTTTCAAGGGGCTGCATGCATTGCTGGCCTTGGGTTCGTGCAACGGGTCCTGGACGGAAGCACCCTCACCCGCGTTCCACTGACTGGCCTGAAGCCCGCGGTGACACAATCCCGCAATGACCGACCGCGCCCTCGACTCCATCGCCGACCGCGCCATCGCACAACTACAGGCCGCCGCACCCACCCTCGTCTGGACAGAGGCACTGACGGAACGCTGTCGCAGGGTTGCTCTTGCCAGCGACTTCGCCATCGCCACTTTGGCGCGGCAACCAGGCCTCCTGGGCAGACTGGCCGCCGACGTCGGCGCGAACGCCGCAGACTTGCCACCACTCAGGCTCGAGGATCGCAGCGACTGGCCCATGCTGCTGCGCCGCTACCGCGCAGCCGAATCAGCGCGCCTGATCTGGCGCGACGTCCTTGGCCTGGACGATGTCGACGCGACGCTCGCGGGCAGCACGCGACTCGCTGAAGCCTGCCTGGAGGCCGCGCTGGCGGCTCTGGAAATGGAGTTCGCACAACGCCACGGCGTGGTCCGTGCAAACAGCCCGGATGCGGCCGGCACAAACGCAATGGGTGCGGAACCGGTCGAATCACACCCTGACGAAACTCGCGTACGCCTGGTGGTCTTCGGCCTCGGCAAGCTCGGCGGCGGCGAGCTCAATTTTTCGTCCGACGTCGATCTCGTCTACGCCTACGCGCACGACGGCTTCAGCGACGGCGCGCGACCGCTCGCCGCAGAGGACTATTTCGCCCGGCTGGGCCAGCAGCTGGCGAAACTGCTGGACGAGGTCACGGCGGATGGCTTCTGCCATCGCGTCGACCTGCGGTTGCGGCCGTTTGGCAATGCAGGCCGCATTGCGCTGTCGTTCGCGGCGCTGGAAAACTATTTCCAGCGCGAAGGCCGCGACTGGGAGCGATACGCCTGGCAGAAGGCACGTCCGGTCGCTGGCGACCTCGGCGCGGGCGAACGCTTCCTGCACACGCTTAGGCCATTCGTGTACCGCCGCTACCTTGACTACGGCGCATTGCAGGGTCTGCGCGAAATGAAGGCGCTGATCGCGGCCGAGGTCGTGCGCAAGGAACTGGCCGGCGACATCAAGCGAGGGCCGGGCGGCATACGCGAGATCGAATTCCTGGCGCAGGCGCTGCAACTGATCCGCGGCGGCCGCGAGCCCGCCTTGCAGCAGCGGCAACTGCTACCCGCCATCCGCGCGCTGGAGGCGGCGGGGCAGATCGCGGCCGATACGGCCGCTGCATTGATCGCGTCGTACGGGTTCCTGCGCCGCCTGGAGAACCGTCTGCAGATGCTGCGCGATGCGCAGACCCACGCATTGCCGGAGGACGCCACCGATCGGTCACGCATCGCAACGGCACTCGGTTACGACGACTGGATGGCGCTGCTCGCCGAGCTCGATACGCATCGCGTACGCATCGCGGCCGAATTCGCCGAGCTGCTGGCCCCGCGCGAACGTCCCGCGCAGCCGGCGGACCTCGACACCTACTGGCGTGCGCTTCCCGCCGCAGGGGATGGTGGGGCGCTGGCGATCGCCGGCTTCGCCGATGCGGCGGGACTCGACGCGGCCTTGCGCGATTTCGCGCGCGCACCGGCGGTGCGCGATCTTGCCGACGCGACGCGCGCGCGGCTGGATCGCGTGCTCCCTGCGCTGATCGATGCCGCCGCACAGGCTTCGCAGCCCGATGCCGCGTTGCGCCGGGGCTTGTCGCTGCTGCAGAACATCCTGCGACGCAGCAGCTATCTGGCGCTGCTCGACGAGCAGCCGTCGGCGCTGGTGCGTCTCGTGCATGCGCTGTCGCGCAGCGCCCTGTTGGCCGAACGGCTCACGGCGTATCCGTTGCTGCTGGATGAATTGCTGGACGCCCGCGCGTCCGGCGCATTGCCGCAACGCACGCAGCTGCTGGCCGAGTGCGAAGCGGCTGTTGCCATGGCAAACGACGATGCCGAGGCTGCCTTGCATGCCCTCAACGAAACACGCCTGGCGCTGAGTTTCCGCATCGCGCTGGCCGCGCTCGACGGCCGTCAGTCAGCGCGCGACAGCACACGCCAACTGGCATGGCTGGCCGATGCCGTGGTCGCGATCGTATTGCGGCTTGCGCAGCGCGAAATCGAAAGCGTGCATGGCGCCGTGGCCGGCGCGCGTTTCGCGGTGCTCGGGTACGGCAGCCTGGGCGGCGAGGAGCTCGGGTTTGGTTCCGATCTCGACCTGGTGTTCCTGTACGAGTCAGCGTCGTCCGCGCAATCGGACGGTGCGCGCCCACTTGATACATCGCGTTACCACGCCCGACTGGCGCAGAAGCTGGTCGCGTTGCTTGGCGCGCCGACGGCCGCGGGAAAACTCTACGAGGTCGACGTGCGCCTTCGCCCCGACGGGGCAAAGGGCTTGCTGGTGTCCACGCTCGACAGCTACGCCGACTACCAGCGCGAGCGCGCATGGACCTGGGAACACCAGGCGCTGGTGCGTGCACGCTGCGTGGCAGGCGACGCAGCGTTGTGCGCCGCGTTCGAGGAAGTGCGCAATGACATCCTGTCGCGCAGCCGCACGCTGGAAACGCTGCGCGGGGAAGTGTCGTCGATGCGGCTGAAGATGCGCGGCGAGCTGGACCGCAGCACATCCACGCGTTTCGACCTGAAACAGGGCGAAGGCGGCTTGGTGGACCTGGAATTCCTGTTGCAGTTCCTGGTGTTGCGCGATGCAGCGACGGTTCCCGGATGGCTCGCGCCGCGCGATACCGCCGGCCTGCTGGAGGCGGCGCGAGCGGCGGGAGGCGTAGACGGCGATCTGGCGCGTGCATTGCGAACGGCGCATGCCGTGTTGTTGGCGGAGGGGCTTGCCTGCACGCTCGACCGCCGCCCGCGGCTTGCGCCGGAAACCGATGCCGTCATCGATGCGCGCCGCGCGATACGTGACGCTGTGAAGCGCTACGGTCTGGCGTTCGTTCGGACTTGACGAGGGCGTCGGCTTTAGCAAGAGCGGCGTCAGCCGCGCGATCTCTTGCGGCAACCTGGCGAGCGCGAGTACGCGCTACGGAAGCGGTTGATGCAAAAGCTCGAGAACATCCGGCTACTGGTCGAGCCGCTTCCTGACCTCACCGGCCACACGCGCCGTCTCCCGCAGCGCTTCGACATCGAACGGCGCAAGCGCATCATCCATCGCACGGATGCGGCCACGCGCCAGCAGGCTGTCGATGAATCTTCGCGGCCGACCGTGTACGCGGTCCGGATCGAACACGAACACCGGCGCATAGGTCGCGCAGGCTTCCGACAGCATGTTTACCGAATCCGGCGTGCAAACGATGCGGTCGGCCCAGCCGAGCATGCCTGGGTAGGAATTGTCGCCATCGCCCGGGTCGAGCCAGCGGACATGCGGCGCCGCGATGTGTCGATTGCGCAACGCCTCGCGCACGTCGGGTGGCGTGCGCCGCGATGCGCTGAGCAACAGGCTGCCCCCTTCGCGCGCCAGCACGCCGTCGAGCTTCGTTGCCAGCGAGTTGAATACGTCACGATCGAAGCGCGCGTGGCGGCTCGACCCGCCCAGCAGCACCGCGATGCGCGGCCGCGGCAAGCGCGCCAACGCGGCGAACGCTTCGCGCGCCTGCTTGAGCCATGCGTCGTCGACCGGATGCAGGCTGCCGAGCAGGGTGACGACATTGGCGCCGCGCACCGCATCATGTTCGGGTGCGACCACCACATCCCAGTGCGCCGGATCGATCCGTGGATCGAGGATCTGGACGGCTTGGCTGCCATGCGCGCGCAGCATGCGCGTGGCAAGCGCTGCCTGCCTGCCGCAACCGATCGCGATGCGCGGCGCGGCACGCAGCGCCAGTGCGAAGTCGCGCCCAAACGCGTGGGTCGTGCCAGGCCACACACGCGGCGCGACCCAACGCCATGGCGCGCGCGTCGCGAGCACGATATTGCGCACTGGCGCCGATGCAGGCGCGTCTGCCAGCGTGGCTGCGAGCGCGAGCACCTGCCGCAGGTTGCCCGCATGGCCATCACTGAGCGTCCAGGTCTGTTCGGGATGGGTCATGGCGACAGCTGTTCCACGGTTGCGACCATCCGTTGCGGCCCTGTGCGCGCAGAGTCGACGCAGGGCACTTTACACTGCGCTCCCGATGCCGCGGCCAGCGTGCACGGCACGATCCAGGGGTTCCCAGCATGAGTACGACATTGTCCGCCGATGCACTGGATACGCTGTTTGTTCAGGCGCGCACCTACAACATATTTTCCGGCGAGGTCGACGACGCCACCCTGCAGCGGCTGTACGACCTGCTCAAGTTCGGCCCGACCACGGCCAATACCTGCCCGGCGCGTTTCGTTTTCGTGCGTTCGGAGGAAGCAAAGTCGAAGCTCGGCCCGGCCCTGGACGAAGGCAATTACAAGAAGACGATGGCCGCGCCGGTGGTGGCCATCGTGGCCCATGACATGGCGTTCTATGAAAAATCGCCCGTATTGTTCCCGCACACGGAATCCAAGTCCTGGTTCGACACCAAGCCCGAGCCGCAACTTGAGACCATCGCGTTGCGGAACGGCAGCCTGCAGGGCGCGTACCTGATCCTTGCCGCGCGCGCGCTGGGGCTGGACTGCGGGCCGATGTCAGGCTTCGACAACGCCAAGGTCGATGCGGCGTTTTTCGCAGGCACGAAGATCAGGTCGAACTTCCTCGTCAATCTTGGGCGGGGCGACCGCAGCAGCATTTTCCCGCGCTCGCCGCGGTTGTCGTTCGACGAGGCATGCCGGATCGAATGAACCTGTCGATGTGGAATGCCGTTGATCGTCATTCCCGCGAAAGCCCAGAGATTCCCGGAGTCTCGCCCGTATCGCCAATCACGCACCACTGGAGCCCATCATGAAACGTCTCGTTCTTGCCGCCGCAGTCGCCCTTGCCAGCCTGTCCGCACTGGCCGCGCCCGTTACCTACAAACTCGATCCCAACCACACGATGGTACTGGCCAGCTGGAGCCACTTCGGCTTCTCCAATCCGGTCGCGAACTTCGGCCAGGTCGATGGGACGATCGTGTACGACGCCGGCAACGTCGCCGCATCCAGCGTGCAGGTGACGCTGCCGCTTGCGGGACTCGATTCGTTCGTGCCGAAGTTCGACGACCACCTGCGCAGCGGGGATTTCTTCGATGCGGCGAAGTATCCGACCATCACCTTCAAGAGCACCAAGGTGGAAGCCGCCGGAACAGGCAAGCTCAAGGTGACCGGCAACCTCACGATCAAGGACAGGACGCGGCCGGTCGTGCTGGACGTGAACTTGAACAAGGCCGCGGAGCACCCGATGTCCAAGCAGGCGACGATCGGGTTCGATGCAACCACCACGCTCAAGCGCAGCGAGTTCGGCGTGGACAAGTTTGCGCCGAACGTCGGCGACGAGGTCACGCTGCGCATCACCACCGAAGCGGCGGTGGCGGCGCCTGGAAAGAAGACCAAGTAGTTCGGACCTCAAAAAACGCCGTCATCCCTGGCCGGGCCCCGATTGAATCGCCTGATTTTGCCGCTGGATAGCGGCTTGCGCCGGCATGACGGTTTCCCATCGCATCGTTTGCCAGGAACGACTGCAGGAACTTTCCGATGCGGGTAGTCCGTCCAGCCGCCGAGCGCGGTCATGTTGAAGCTGACTGGCTGCAGAGCCGGCATACGTTTTCATTTGGCCATTACCACGACCCTGCCTGGATGGGATTCGGCGCGTTGCGCGTGATCAATGAGGACATTGTCGCGCCGGGCGCCGGATTTCCGCCGCACCGGCACGCCAACATGGAAATCCTGAGTTACGTGCTGCGCGGCGCGCTTGCGCACAAGGACGATTCTGCCCGCCCCGTGAGTGAATCAGGCGCGACGCAGGCGCACGGCGCGGGCGGCGTGCTGAAGCCCGGCGAGCTGCAGTGGATGAGCGCGGGTCACGGCATCGAGCACAGCGAATTCAATGCATCGCAGACGGAGCCGGTGCATTTCCTGCAGGTCTGGATCCAGCCCGATCGCGTCAACCTGCCACCCGCCTATGCGCAACGAGGCTTTGATCCGGAACAGCGCCGCGGCCGCTGGGTCACGATGGTGTCGCCAGATGGCAGTGACGGCAGCATCGCGATCCGCCAGCAGGCCTGGCTGCGCGGCGCGCTGCTGGGCACCGGTGAGTCGATCGAGGGCCAGGTCGACCCTGCGCGCCGTTATTGGGTGCATGTCGCACAAGGCAGCATCGAGATCGATGGTCGTGCGCTGCATGCAGGCGATGCGATGGGACTGGCCGGGGAATCCGGCGCACTGCAGATGAAGGGCGCCGCCGACGCCGATATCCTGCTGTTCGATCTGCCCATGTAGAAAGAACCCGGACAGACGCATGTGTGCGTCAATTCATTCGCTCGCTGTCCTCTACGGGGAACATGCGAATCAATTCACACCTGCCGGTCAATCCTCACGGCCGAAGACGCACCAGCCGTGCGCGCTAGACTAGGCGCGTCGCTGCAACCGGCCCGCACCATGTCAGACCCCGTCACCGCCTCCTCACCCGCGAACGCGAAAGCGCGCTACGACGTGCATCGCGCCGACCTGCCGCTCAGCTGTCCGCTGCCGTCGATGGCCTTGTGGAATTCGCATCCGCGGGTGTATCTGCCGATCGAAGACGAGGGCGGCGCGTCGCAGTGCCCGTATTGCGGCGCCCATTTCGTGCTGGTCGATTGATCCGCTGACGCGCGCGGAGTGTTGCCGATGCGCCGGCTGACCGTCGTGCAGTTGCTGCCCGCACTAGAGTCGGGCGGCGTCGAACGTTCCACGCTCGAAATCGCCGAGGCACTGGTGCGCGCCGGGCATCGCGCGATCGTGGTGTCGGCGGGCGGACGCCTGGTCCCGGCGTTGCTACAGGTTGGCGGCGAACACCTCGCCCTCGCCATCGGCCGCAAGTCGCCGCTGACGCTGCGACATGCCGGCGCACTGCGCAGTCTCTTTGTACGGGAGCGTCCCGACATCGTCCATGCGCGATCTCGATTGCCGGCGTGGCTCGGGTGGCTGGCATTGCGCGGGCTCGACGACCGCAGCCGGCCGGCGTTCGTCACCACCGTCCACGGCCTGAATTCGCCGTCCCGCTACAGCGCGATCATGACCCGCGGCGATCGCGTGATCTGCGTCTCTTCCACTGTTCGCGATTACGTGTTGCGCCATTATCCGCGCACCGATCCCGGCAAGCTGCGCGTCATTCCGCGCGGTATCGATCCATCCGCGTTTGCGCGCGTCGGCCCGCCGGACGCCGCATCGCGCGCACGGCTTGCAAACGAACATCCAGCGCTCGCGGGCGATGGACCGCTTCTTTTGCTTCCCGGCCGCGGAACGCGCCTCAAGGGCCATGCCGACGCAGTGACGTTGCTTGCCGCGCTGCGGCGCGACGGCATCGATGCGCGCCTGTGGATGCCGGGCACGCGCGAAGCCGGACGCGAGCGGTACGTGACCGAACTCGCACGCCATGCTGCCGCGCTTGGCGTTGGCGACGCGCTTGCGATCACGCCGCCTACCACGCATATCGCCGAAGCCTATGCCGCCAGTGATCTTGTGCTGCAACTTTCGCGCAAGCCCGAAGCCTTCGGCCGCACCGTGATCGAAGCATTGTCGGTTGGTCGTCCGGTACTGGGGTGGGCGCACGGCGGCGTCGGTGAACTGCTGCGCGAATTGCAGCCTCGGGGCGCAGTGTCGCCATTCGAAGCGGATGCGTTGTTGGTCGCAGCAAAAACCTTGCTGACACAGCCGCCACCGCCACCGGCTACCATGCCCTACACCTTGCACGCCATGCAGGACGCAACGCTCGCCGTCTATGACGAACTCGCCCCATCCTGACTCTGCCGGCTGGCGCTGGGCGCCGGCATGGATCCTCGCTTTCGTCGCCTTGTGGCCAGCGCCGGGTTACGCCGAAGGCGTCATGGTGCTCGGCGCGCTGGCCGCCATCGCCAGGCTTGCCGCCGCGCGCTTCCGGGACGGCACCGCGTTGCTCAGCGGCCCCGCGTGGGCGCTGACCAGCGTACTGTTCTTCGCCTACTGGTTGCCGGAACTGATTTCCTCGTTCGATGCACTCGACCAGGGCCGCGCGTTGCGCGAATCGCTGGTGGATCTGCGCTATCTGCCGTTCCTGTGGCTGGTCGCCTCGGCCGTCGCTGACGAGCGCGGCCGTCGGATGACCTTTGGCGGACTCGGCATCATCGTCGGCATCTGGACGTTGGACGCATTGCTGCAGGCGCTGTCGGGCACCAGTCCGTTGTTCTGGGGGCTGGAAGCGATCAAGCAGGCGATCAGCGGCAAACCGATGTGCCCGGGCATCGACACCGGCGCCGTGGACCGGCTCAGTGGTTTTCTTGGCCCCTGCAATCTCAAGCTCGGACTGGTGCTCGCGAGCCTGTCGCCCTTCGCGTTGTACGCGGCTGGCAGGCGCTTCGGCACGCCCGGGTGGTGCGTCGCCGCGGCGGCCCTGGGTGTGGTGATCCTGCTGGCCGGCGCCCGTGCGTCGTGGCTCACGTTCGCCATCGTGCTGCTCTTGTCCGGATGGACCCTGCTCGGCAGGAAGCGCCTGCTCGGCGTGTTCGCATTCGGCGTGGTCGCACTGGCCCTCACCGCGCTGGTCTATCCACCGTTGCTGAATCGAATCGAGCGCACGGCCGCGGTGCTGAAAGGCAACGAGAGCGGCGTCGATGAAGCGTTGTCGGGCCGTACGCAGATCTGGAGCGCGGCGCTGTGCATGGTGCGCCAGCATCCGGTCAATGGTGTCGGCGCGCGCGGTTTTCGCGAGGCGTTCCCGCAGTGCGATCCCCGGCTGGGCGCCGGCGGCGCCTGGGGCCAGGGACCTGCACTGCACGCGCACCAGATCGTGCTGGAAATCCTCACCGAAACCGGCGTGATCGGCTTGCTGCTGTGGCTGGCGGGCGCCGCACTCGCATTTCGCGCATGGCGTTATGCGTCGCTGGACGCGCGCGACCGTGCGCGACCGGCGATGCTCGCCCTGGCGGTCACGGTGTTTCCGTTCAACACCCATCTGGCGTTCTACTCAACCTTCTGGGGCGGGCTGACCCTGCTGCTGGCAGCGCTGTACGCAGGCAGCCTGTTGGCGCACGAGCCTCGATGAGCGTCATGCCGCTGGCCGCGACGCCGGTACGCGCGCCGTTGTCGGCCGTGGTGACGACGTTCGACAACGCCGGGACGCTCGAGGCTTGCCTGGCGAGCCTTGCGTTCTGCGATGAACTGATCGTGCTGGATTCCGATTCGACGGATGGCACGCGCGATATCGCGGAGCGTCATGGCGCGACTGTCTTCATCGAACCGTTCAAGGGCTACGGACCGCAGAAGCAATCGGCCATCGACAGGGCCGCCCACGACTGGGTGCTGCTGCTGGATGCCGACGAGCAGCTCACGCCCGCCGGCCGCGCGCGCATCGAGGAAGAATTGATCGCACCGCGAGCAGACGGCTATCGCCTGCCGCGCCAGGAGTGGTTGTTCTGGCGCTGGACGCATCCGGCATCGCGGCCGAACTGGCAACTGCGCCTGTTTCGGCGTTCGCGCGGCGGCATGAATGCGGTGCCAGTGCATGCTGCGCCGGAGGTCAACGGTACGGCCATCGACCTGGATGCACCCTTCCGCCACTACGGCGAGCCGCGGCTGGCCGAGCGCGTGGACAAGATCAATCGTTATTCGTCCGGTCTGGTCGAACACAAGCGTGCGAAGCGACAGGCTCTGCTTGGCTTGCGCATCCTGCTGTATCCGTCGCTGGCCTTCGCCAAACTTTATTTCGGCAAGCGGTATTTCCTCAATGGCTGGGCCGGGTTCTTCGCGGCGAGGACGCAGGCGTTCTACGCCTTTCTCAAATATGCCAAAGTGCATGAGGCGATGCAGAAGGGCGAAAGCCGCGACCCTTGATGCCTGTTGTCGCCGCGAATGCATTCTCACGACTGGTGTCGCGCAAGAAGATCGTTTTACGAATACAACGATCCCGCGCCGTCCGGCTGCCGCTTGAAGCGCCGATGGATCCACAGATACTGCGATGGCGCCTCCCGCACCATCGCCTCGATCGCGGCGTTGATGCGTGCGCTGTCGAGGGTGGGATCGTTGGAAGGAAAGTCTTCCAGCGGCTCGGCGATGCGCAACACATAGCCGGCGCCTTCGCGGCGATGGAAGAACGGCACCACCGCGCAGCCGGTCAGCCGCGCGAGTTGATGCGAGGCGGTGATGGTCGATGCGGGGATGCCGAAAAACGGCGCGAACACCGTGTCCTTGCCGCGCATGTCCTGGTCTGGTGCATACCACAGCACTCCGCCCCGCTTGAGATGACGCACCGCGCCGCGCAACTCGTCGTTGTTGAACATCGCCGCCGCATAACGCAGGCGTCCGCGCATCACCGCCCACTCGAACACCGGATGGCGATGGCGCCGGTACATGCCGGCCAGGGGTACGTGATCGCACAGCAGGCGTCCGCACAGCTCAAGCGTCATGAAATGCCCGGAGATCAACAGCACGCCGCGCCCTTGGGCCTGCAGCGCGCGCAGGTGCTCAAGCCCTTCGATGGTCGCGTCGCGGCGCATCGGCGCGATCGACCCCCACCACGCGCGCATGAACTCGAAGAGTCCGATGCCGAGATCGGCGAAACTCGCGCGCAGCAATGCCGAACGCTCGGCTTCCGACCGTTCCGGAAAACACAACGCGAGATTGATGCGCGCGGCGCGGCGCCGATCCGTCAGCAACCGGAAGGCCAGCGTACCGACCGCGCGCCCCAGTCCACGCTGCAGCGACCAGGGCAGCCGCGACCCAAGCCACATCGCGCCAAGCGCGAGCCACATTGGCCAGTGGCGCGGCGAGCGCGGTGGCGCGCGAAGTTCGGGAACGGACGACATGCTGCAATTCTAAAGGTCAACCCGCCGTGCGGCTTCGCTATGCTGTGGCGATGAAACGCGATCCCGTCGAGCGCATCCTGCGCGGCCTGTACTCGGCCGCGTTGTATGTGCTGGCACCGATCAC
>JBDSEX010000013.1:0-6242 GCA_039919835.1 Luteimonas sp. | reverse complement strand
GGAGGGCTGACGGAATTGCAGTCCGTTGGCGTTCCTTTTCCTTGTCAGATTGCCAATTGAAAGCTTCCGCCTTGCGACGGGCAACTTTCCTTGCTGGCACAAGGAACTCACCAAAGAAATGCTTTCCTGGCCAGGTCCACAGCATGCAGCGTGGCGGGCACGGGCTATTTTCCGACTCGGCTTTGCCTGCTACGCAGTCAAAGTCCGGCCCGCGCTTACGGTGCGGGCGTTCGTACTGCGCGCGAGCCAGTGGCTCGCAAGCGCGCACCTTCTCACCCTGCCTCGGTCGGCTGCCGTCATATGAAAGGCACGGCGCAATCCATGTGCGCCCCACTTCGGGTTTGCGGGCTGCATCGTTGTCGTTGTCATGCGAAAACAAGGCTTCCAACTGTTGCCTTCTCCCACACGAGCCGCGGGCTGCGCTTGCAAGCCACCGCCCAGCGCAACAATCAAAGCATGAGTGCCGTGCGAAAGCCGGTCGCAGTGTGAGCGCCTCGTCGTCGTTCCGGGTGCATGCCTGATCGGAGCGGACCAGCGGCTCGCTTTCAAGTCAAGGCGCAGCCAGCGCATGCCAATTTCATTCCGATGCACGTCCGGGCAAGCGCGTTGCGAACCACAAAAATAAAAACGGCGTGCATCCATGCACGCCGTCGGGGAATCCTGTCGCTGTTGCGGTACTTGGCCGTACGGCGTCAGTCCGCAGGTGCGCGGTCGCTGCTGTAGCGCACGGCGGTCGCTCCGGTCACGGAGCCGATCCTTGCGGTCTGGTGCACGTACAGCTTCACTTCGCGCTCGAAGACCATCGGGCCTTCCACCACCGCGTTGACGCCGATCACCACGCGCGGTGGTTTGCGCTTGCCGATGCTGACGGGCATCCAGTTCCTGCTCGGTTTCTCGACGTGGATGCCGCCCTTGACATGCGAGCCTGCGCCGATGGCGATGTCGCCATTGACCGTATCGATGCCGCCCGCAAGATCGGTATCGACCAGGCCGATCGCGCCGTTCACGGTGGTCACATCGCCGCTAACCGTGCCGCCGCGGTCGACGAAGACGCTGCCATTGACGGTTTCCACGCTGCCGCCAATACGGACCTCGCGCGCGACGCGGATGCTGCCGTTGACGGTTTGCAAATTGCCGACCTGCGCGCGTTCCGCGACCGTGATGCTGCCGTTGACCGTCTCGGCATTGCCCGCGCGTGCGCCGGTTTCGATGCGGATGCTGCCATTGACGGTTTCCATGTTGCCGATGACCTGGCCTGCTTCGGCGGAAATGCTGCCGTTGACCTTTTCGATGTCCTGCTGCGGCGTGGCCCACGCCGGCACGCCGGCGAGCGCCAGGGCGAGTGTGGGAATGACGAGTGTGCGGCTCATGGTGTGGCTACCTGTCTGCGGTGGATGACTGATGTGATGCGCGAACGACGGCGTGGGTTTAAACCGCGTGGGTACAATCGCATGGCCCGGTCACCGGGGCACCTGTCACAAGTCACTGGGACCATCCGTCATGTCCGATCCTTCGATGCGCCTGAATCGTACTGTGCCCAAGCCGGTGGTCCTGCTGATCCTGGATGGCTGGGGACATCGAGACGATCCCGAGGACAACGCGCTGGCGCAGGCCACGCTGCCGCATTGGCGCAGGCTTTGGAAGGAATCGCCGCATACGCTGATCCACACCGAAGGGCGGCACGTGGGTTTACCCGACGGGCAGATGGGCAATTCCGAGGTCGGCCACATGAACCTCGGCGCCGGCCGCATCGTCTACCAGGACCTCACCCGGGTCGACGCCGCGATCGAGGATGGCAGCTTCTTCGACAATCGCGAGTTGCGCGCTGCCTGCGATGCCGCGCGCGACCTCGACGGCACGCTGCATGTCATGGGCTTGCTGTCGCCCGGCGGCGTGCACAGTCACCAGCGGCACGTCTTCGCGATGCTCGAGCTGGCCAAACGCATGCGCGTGCCGCGCGTCGCGGTGCATGCGTTCCTCGATGGCCGCGACATGCCGCCGCAATCGGCCGAGCCCAGCATCGCCGCATTGCAGACGCTGTGCGATGGGCTTGGCAGCGAATCATCGACCAGCGTGCACATCGCGACGATCAGCGGGCGTTATTACCCGATGGATCGCGACCAGCGCTGGGAACGGCTGCATCGCGCTTGGGATGCGATTGTGGAAGCGCGCAGTGATGCATTCGCGGTGGATGCGTTATCCGCGCTCCATGCAGCGTATGCGCGCGGCGAGACCGACGAGTTCGTTGCGCCGACGGTGATTGATGGCGCGGTGCCAATGAGGGACGGCGACGCGGTCGTGTTCATGAACTTCCGAGCCGACCGCGCGCGCCAGCTCAGCGCTGCATTCATCGATCCGGTCTTCGCCGGTTTCGAGACGAGGCGTCCGCAGCTCTCGCGCTTCGTGTGCCTCACCGAATACGACGCGCGGCTCACTGCCTCTGTGGCCTTTGCACCGGACGACCTGCAGCATCCGCTCGGTGAACTGGTGGCGGCCCGTGGCATGCGCCAGCTGCGCATCGCCGAAACCGAAAAGTACGCGCACGTCACGTTCTTCTTCAGCGGTGGCCGCGAAGCGCCTTACCCGGGCGAAGAACGCATCCTGGTACCGAGTCCGAAAGTCGCGACCTACGACCTGCAACCGGAAATGAGCTGCCCCGAGCTGACCGCGAAGCTGGTCGAAGCGATCGGGTCGGATCGCTTCGACCTGATCGTCTGCAACATCGCCAATCCCGACATGGTCGGCCACACCGGCAACCTGCACGCGGCGATCCTCGCCGCGCAGGCGGTTGATGTCGCGATCGGCGCCGTTGAAACCGCGGTACGCAACACCGGCGGGGCCCTGCTGATCACCGCCGATCACGGCAATCTCGAAATGATGCGCGACACGCGCAGCGGCCAGCCGCACACCGCGCATACGGTCGGACCGGTGCCTTTCGTCTATGTCGGCCCGCCGGACCGGGTGGATGCTGAAATGAAGTTGCGTGGAGGCGGCGCGTTGCGCGATGTCGCGCCCACGATTCTCGAGTTGCTTGGCATGCCGCAGCCCATCGAGATGACAGGGCGTTCGTTGTTGACGTGATGCGCATGGCCACCGCCACCGCGATGGTGCTTGCAATCATGTTGACGCTGTCGGGGCAGCCGGCCAGCGCGCAGAGCAGCCGCGACACCGAACGCAAGCTGCAACGCGTGCGCAGCGAGCTCGAGGCCATCGCCTCGGAGCGCCGCAAGCTGGAAGGCGAACGCGGCAGCGTGTCGCGCGACCTGCGCAGGGTGGACGAACAGGTTGGCGCTTCGGCGCGCGCCTTGAATGAAACCGAGACCGAACTGGTCCGCGGCCAGGCGACGCTCGCCCAGCTGCAGCAGCAGCGCGATGCGCTGCATTCGCATCTGGGCGCGCAACGCGATGAACTGGCGCGTCTGCTGCGCGACGCGTACACGGTCGGCGACGCTGCGCCGCTCAAGGTGATGCTGTCGCAGGATCGCGTCGCGCAGGCCGGCCGCACGCTGACGTATCACCGCTATCTGCAGCGCGACCGCGCGCGGCGCATCGCCGGCTTGACCGACCAACTGCGCGGCCTTGAAACCGTGCAGCGGCAAATCGTGCGTAAGCGCGCCGCGCTCGGCAGCGCACGCAACCAGCGCCGCACGGAACTTGCGCAACTGGAGCGCGATCGCAAACAGCGCACCAGCCTCATGGCGCAACTCGATACCCGTTACCAGGATCGCGCCGCGCGCGAGAAGGTGTTGGGACGCGATGCGAAATCGCTGGAACAGCTGCTTGCGCAACTGCGCGCCGCGGCCGCGAAAGCAGCCAGGGATGCCAAGGCCGCCAAGGCAGCCAAGCAGCGCACCGTTGCGGCCAAACCGTCGAAACCTGGCCGCGCGGCAGTCGCCTCGACGCGTCCGGTCAAACTCGTGGCCTCCGCGGCGCCGATCAAGGTTGGTGGCCTCAGCTGGCCGCTCAACGGCATGCTGCTCGCATCCTATGGCGGCACCATGCCCGATGGGCGCGCCAGCTCCGGCGTTCTGATCGGCGCGCCGGTCGGCAGCAGCGTGCGCGCAGTGGCGGATGGTCGCGTGGTCTTTGCGGAATGGATGAGCGGCTACGGCCTGATTGCCATCGTCGACCATGGCAACGGCTACATGAGCCTGTATGCGCACAACGACGCGCTGCTTCGCGACGCCGGCGACAGCGTCAAGCGCGGCGATGCCATTGCGAGCGTCGGCAACTCCGGCGGCCAGGGGCGCCCCGCGCTGTATTTCGAGCTGCGCCGGAACGGGCAGCCGGTGAATCCGAATACCTGGCTGCAGAAACATTGATCTTCCTGCGCGCGTCATTTGCCGCGCAGGGATTGCAGAAACCTTTGCTCTCCCATTCCAACGTCACATGGATCCCTGCCTTGGCGGGAGGGGCGGCGCAATCCATGCAGCTGAACCAACACGGCCGGTTGCATAATCGGAGCGAACCGTGACCACGTGGCGTGGTCTACCCCATAACCACACAGCTTCTGCTGGAGTTTCGATGCGCATCCACTTACTGACTGCCTGCCTGGTCGCGCTGCCTTTGGCGCTTGTGCCCGCCTTCGCGCAGGCGCCGCAAAAAGCGGCCGAAATCGCCGCCAGCGACGATCCCGACGCGGCGGAAACCGCGACGTCCAAGGTCCCGCTCGACGAGATCCGCCGCTACGTGGCCGTCTACAACGCGATCAAGCAGGCGTACGTGGACAAGGTCGACGACGACAAGCTGATGCATTCGGCGATTCGAGGCCTGCTGCTCGACCTCGATCCGCACAGCGTTTATTTCGACAAGGCCGACGCGCGACTGTTCGACGAGCAGACCGATGGCGCGTACGAGGGCATCGGCGTGGAGCTGTTCCAGCTGCCCGATCGCAGCATGCGCGTGGTCGCTCCGATTGACGACACGCCTGCGGCCCGCGCCGGCATCAAGGCTGGCGACCTGATCGTCGCCATCGATGGCAAGCCGATCGAACTGGAAAACGACGAAAGCAGTCCGCTGCGCGGCAAGCCCGGCAGCACGGTCACGCTGACCCTGGTGCGCGCGGGCAAGCCAAAGCCGTTCGACGTCACCCTGACCCGTGAAAAAATCCGCGTCGCCAGCGTGCGCAACCGCATGCTGGAGCCCGGGTACGGCTACGTGCGCGTCAGTACCTTCCAGGCCGACACCGCAGCGGATTTCGTCACTGCGCTGGACAAGCTGAAAGCGCAGAACGGCGGCAAACTGAGCGGCGTGGTGCTCGACCTGCGCAGCAACCCCGGCGGCCTGCTGACCTCCGCGGTACAGATGGCCGACGAGCTGCTCGACAAAGGCAAGATCGTGAGCACGCGCGGACGCATCGCGGTCAGCGACGCCGAGTTCAGCGCAACGCCGGGCGATCGGCTCGATGGCGCGCCGGTGGTCCTGTTGGTGGATGCAGGGTCGGCCAGCGCATCGGAGGTGCTCGCCGGCGCGCTGCGCGACAACGGCCGCGCGCGCGTGGTCGGCAGCCGCACGTTCGGCAAGGGCTCGGTGCAGACGCTGCTGCCGCTGGACAACGGCGACTCGGTCAAACTCACCACCGCGCGTTACTTCACGCCCAGTGGCAAATCGATCCAGGCGCGCGGCATCGCGCCGGACGTGGTTCTGAGGCCTGAGAAAACGTCGGCCAGCGGTGTCGCCGGCTACACCGAAGCCATGCTGCCCCGTCACCTGAGCGCCGACGGCGACGAGGACAAGGAAGGCTTCACCGCGGGCGAGGTGCTGGAAGGCGATGCGCCGATCAGCGCGGCGTTGGCGGAACTGAAGAAGGGTGTGCAGGTGACGACTGCGGCGGGACGCGTTTCAAACGAGTAAACCTCCGTTCGGCAGTCCCGCCAAGGCGGGAATCCATTACGTTTCTTTTCAGGGCAAAGGCTGCTGGATCGCCGCCTTCGCGGGGATGACGGCATCGAGTTCCATCAATACCCGTGTTGCCTGCGCATGCGCCTGGCAATGCCGCCACGCACTGCCAGCGCGAACCCACCGCCGAAGGCGAATCCGCCGAGGTGCGCGATCCACGCGACCGCCCCGTAGCCGGGGCCGATCCAGGCGAACACGACCTGCAGCAACACCCAGATGCCGATCAACAGCGACGCCGGCGCACGCACGAATTCGAGGAACAGGCCAAGCGGCAGCACCACACCGAGCTTGGCGCGTGGAAACAGCGCGAGGTAGGCGCCGATCACCGCCGACACCGCGCCGCT
>JBDSEX010000359.1:0-2518 GCA_039919835.1 Luteimonas sp. | reverse complement strand
GGCACCTACCCCCCAGGCTGGACCGTTGAAAGCGGAGTTTTCTGACTTTTTTTTGGTATCGCAAAACTTAACGACATGAAACGAGTCGCCATTACAGGTTCTGGTAATTCGGACCCGCGCCACCCTCGGGCGTCACCCACGTGATGATCTCGTACGGATCCTTGATGTCGCAGGTCTTGCAATGCACGCAGTTGGCTGCATTGATCTGCAATCGTTTCCCGGTGCCTTCGCCGACGATCTCGTAGACGGCGGCGGGGCAGAAGCGCGTGCAGGGGTTGCCGTACTCCTCGGTGCAGCGCGTGACGCAGATGCTGGTGTCGGCGACCTTGAGGTGCACAGGCTGGTCTTCGTCGTGCTCGGTGGCGGCGTAGTAGACGCCCTGCAGGCGGTCGCGGGGTACTAGCTCACGCGGCACGTAGTCCCGCTTCGGCTCCTCGTGTTCGCCGAGCTTGTGCAGCGACGACCAGTCCGGCTTGTTTTTCAGCGTCCACGGTGACAGGCCACCCGTTGCGGTTTCCCAGGCGGCATTCAACATGCCGAACCACAGCCCGCGCTTGAAGCCGGGTTTGACATTACGCACCTTGCGCAGTTCCGCCATCGCGTCGGAGGCACGCAGCTTCGCGTCGAAGCCGGCGCTGTCCATCGATTGCGCGAGATGTTCGGCGGCCAGCATGCCGCTGCGGATCGCCTGGTGCGTGCCTTTGATCTTGGGCACGTTGAGCAGCCCGGCGTTGTCGCCGATCAGCAGTGCACCGGGCATTTCGGTTTTGGGCAATGACTGGAAGCCACCGGTGACGATCGCACGCGCGCCCGCGGAGAGGATGGTGCCGCCCTCGAGCAGAGGCTTGATCAGCGGGTGGTTCTTCCATTGCTGGAAGGCTTCCCAGGGTTTGTAGCCTGGATCGGAATAATCGAGCCCACTGACGTACCCGAGCGCGATGCGGTCGCCGTCGAGGTGATAGAGGAAACTTCCGCCGTACGTCGCGTTGTCGGCGGGCCAGCCGAAGCTGTGCACGATCTTGCCCGGCGAAACGCGCCCGGACGGCACCTGCCACAGTTCCTTGATGCCGATCGAATAGCCCTGCGGATCGCTGTCGGCATCGAGCGCGAACTGCCTGACCAGCCGCTTGGTGAGATGGCCGCGCGCCCCTTCCGCGAGCACGGTGACTTTCGCCTTGATATCGATGCCGGCCGTGTAGCCGGGTTTGTGAGCGCCGTCCTTGCCGATGCCCATGTCACCGATGCGTACGCCGATGACCTTGCCGTCTGCGTCGTGCAATGTTTCCGATGCCGCGAAGCCCGGATAGATTTCGACACCGAGGGCTTCGGCCTGCGGCGCCATCCAGGCGCACATCGCGCCCAGCGAAACGATGAAATTGCCATGGTTTTTCAGGCCCGGTGGCACCGGCAGCCTGCGTTGCCCGGTTTTCGACAGCAGCCAGAATTCATCCTCCGTCGCCGGCACGCAGATCGGGGGCGGCGCCTCGCGCCAGCCGGGAAGCAGCGCATCCAGCGGAGCGGGTTCGATCACCGCTCCGGACAGGATGTGTGCGCCGATGGTCGCGCCTTTCTCGATCACGCACACGCTGATCGCGGGATCGATCTGTTTCAGGCGGATGGCGAAGGCGAGGCCAGCTGGGCCGGCGCCAACGGTGACGACGTCGTATTCCATGACGTCGCGTTCGATTGCCGGCTGTGGAACGGCCTGCTCATGGTTGGCCTGCTCTTCGCTCATGTGCGCTGCTCCGCTTGCGATTCCGTGATTGTCGCGGGTTTGCCGAGGAGGCGGCAAACAGGTGGTGGCAAACGCCGAGGCGCTCATCCGATCAGACCGTTCAATTCTTCCGGGCAGGCCTGACCCGCCTTCCATCGCCTGCGGCGGGTCAGACCCCGCCGATCGTCATGCCTTGACCATACACGTCATCGTCGCCGTGGCTCGCAACTCGAGTCGCTCCAGCGCGTGGTAGCGTGTATGTATGTCGTTGTCATCGATTCCTCTGCTGGATGCCGACATCCGCATTGCGACGCACTGGCTATGCGTCGCGCTGGCCGATGCGCTGCTCGCCGATCTTCAACGGTCCGTCCCATGGGAAGTGCACCGCATCAAGCTATTCGGGCGCGAAGTCGATTCGCCGCGCCTGAGTTGCTGGATTGGCGATGCGAATGCGAGTTACGCCTATTCGGGCACGCGCTTCGAGCCGCATCCGTGGCCCGGCGCGTTGCGGCCGATACGCGATCGGCTTGTCGAGGAAACCGGCATCGGCTTCAACAGCGTCTTGGCAAACCTGTATCGCGACGGTTCGGATTACATGGGCTGGCATAGCGACAGCGAAGCTGCGCTGGGGCGTCGACCGGTCATTGCGTCGCTGAGCCTGGGCGGGGTGCGGCGGTTCGTGTTGAAGCGGCGGGATGCAGGGAAGCGCGTGGCCTCCGAGCGGGTTCGTCAGCGTCTCGAGGTGTCATCGCCACTGCAGGACACGCTGGCGCTGGAATTGCCGCACGGGAGCCTGCTGACGAT
>JBDSEX010000342.1:0-4759 GCA_039919835.1 Luteimonas sp. | reverse complement strand
CGGCGTGGCGCGGCGCGCGGTGCGGATGAAGAAGAACAGGAACAAGGCCGACAACACCAGCGTGAACAGCACGCTGTCGATGTTGATTACCATGAACTTGCCTTCTCCGACATGCCACTGGAGATGGTGCAGATGGTGCTGGATGTATTCGGTGGCGCCACCGCCGCTTTCGGGCGCTTGGCCGGCGGCTTCGATGGCGCCGGCAGTCTCATTGGCGATGTTGTCAGCGATCACGCGTTAACCCTTGTGTCTCGAACGTCATGAATCCGGCGTCGTGCGTTTTTGTCTTGGTGCAACGAAGTTCAGCGCCAGCAGATACGCCAGCAGCCCCGCCCCCAGCCCCACCAGCATCGGCAACGGCGGCAAGCGCCAGACTGCCAATCCGATCGCGAACATCGAGATCGCGACCACCCACTTCGACAGCAATCCCAGCAGCAACCGGCCGAGCGCAACGCGTGCCGGGACGATTCCAGCGAGCGCAGTATTTGCCGCCAGCGCATTGCCAATCACCATCGCCAACCCGCCCACGCCCGCTGCAAGCGCATGTCGCGGACCCTGCGCAAGAAAGGCCAGCGCGACCGGCACCGCGACAATGGCCTGGATCGCCACCGCAGTCAGCGCCAAGCGGCGGCCCGCGGCGATGGGATCGTGCACGCGCGGCCTTGTTCAGCTGTGGAAAGTGGACGGAAACCGTCCCGCGAAGCCCCAAAAGTATAGCAGCCGGGTGTTTTCAGCGGCAACCTGCAGGCGCGGCCAAAATCGTGCATTGACGGAAAACAGGAGAAATTTGCCGCGAACGGGATGACGCGTGCAGGTTCCACGCCCCCGCGGAACCTTTCCTTGCCCGCCCGGTCAGTTTCTGGAGGCCCGCCTCTCCATCCTCGTCGATCCGCGGTTGGGCCCGGAAGCCCCGGCGCGAGCCGGGGCTTCGCCTTGCTAGGAGACAGGCAGATTCCCTTTGGAGCGGCTTCAGCCGAAGTTCCTGGAAACTGGATCCGAGTACGCTCGGGCGCTTTTATCCAACAGGGGGCGAGCGCACTCGAACCCCTGGACCCGGGCTCCCGGCTGGAGCCGAGCCTATAAAAATCACCCGGATCAATCCGCTTCCCAACGGATATCTGCCTGCCCATTCAAATCCACCGCCATCTTGATGGCATCCAGAAGTACCGACGATGCGCCAGCCTCGACCAGCAGCAGGAACGTGTCGTTGTCGACGTAGTAATCGCGGTCGCGGCTGGAGGTTTCTTCGAGTTTCCCCATCAGCAGATCGAGATCCTCCTGGCTGATGTCGCCGAGCAGCCGGCCGTCGGCCTGGTCGTAGAGCTTGGGCATGGCCTTTCCTTATGTCTGGGTGCGCGTTGCGCTGTCGGCGACGATTATTTCTTCCTGGGGATGTAAAGATCGGTGATGGTGCCTTCGTAGACTTCGGCCGCCATGCCGACCGACTCGCTCAGCGTCGGATGCGGATGGATGGTGTGGCCGATGTCGCCGGCCTCGCAGCCCATTTCAATGGCGAGGGCGATTTCCGCGATCAGTTCGCCCGCGTGCACGCCAACAATGCCACCGCCGATGACGCGATGCGTGGCCTCGTCGAAGATCAGTTTGGTGAAGCCTTCGGTGCGGCCCAGTCCAAACGCGCGACCGCTGGCCGCCCACGGAAACTTGCCGACGCCGACCTGCAGGTTTTTTGCCTTCGCTTCGGTTTCGGTGACACCGACCCAGGCGATTTCCGGATCGGTGTATGCCACCGACGGAATCACGCGCGCGACCCACTCCTTCTTCTCGCCCGCCGCGACTTCTGCAGCCAGTTTGCCTTCATGGGTCGCCTTGTGCGCGAGCATCGGCTGGCCGACCACATCACCGATGGCGAAAATATGCGGCACGTTGCTGCGCATCTGCCGGTCGACGTCGATCAGGCCCCGCTCACCGACGCGTACGCCGGCCGTGCCGGCATCGAGCTTGTTGCCGTTCGCACTGCGGCCAACCGCGATCAGCACGCGATCGAATTTTTTTGTTTCGGGCTGGCTTGCGCCCTCGAAAGCGCAGACGATGCCGTCTTTACGGGCGTTGGCTTCCACGACCTTGGTCTTGAGATGGATGGCAACGCCCTGCTTCTTCAGGCGATCGGCGAGCGGTTTCACCAGGTCGGGATCCGTGCCCGGCATCAGCTGTTCCATGAACTCGACGACTGTGACTGCACTGCCGAGCGCGCGGTACACCGTCGCCATTTCAAGACCGATGATGCCGCCCCCCACAACGAGCAGCGTCTTCGGCACTTCGGACAGTTCGAGCGCGTCGGTGGAGTCCATCACCCGCGGGTCGTCCCACGGAAAGCCCGCCAACTTAACTGGCTGCGAGCCCGCGGCGATGATGCAGTACGCGAAACGAAGCAGTTGCGTCTTGTCGTCAACATCGACGATTTCAAGTTCGTTCGCCGACACGAATTTCGCCGTGCCCTGAAGCACGCGCACCTTGCGCTGCTTCGCCATCCCGCTCAGTCCCTTGCTGAACTGGCTGACGACCTTGTTCTTGTACTCGCGCAACCTGTCGAGCGTGATCCTGGGCTTGCCGAAATCGACGCCGTAGTCACTGGCATGCGCCGCTTCGTCGATGACCGCCGCCGCGTGCAGCAACGCCTTCGACGGAATGCAACCAACGTTGAGGCAGACACCTCCGAGCGCTGCATAGCGCTCGATCAGCACGGTGTCGAGGCCGAGATCGGCGGCTCGGAACGCGGCCGTGTAGCCGCCGGGCCCGGCGCCGATGACGACGATGTTGCAGGTGATGTCGGGGGTCTTGCCCGTGCCGGCGGAAGCGGCAGGGGCTGGTGATGCTTCGTTCTGTTCGGGGCGCGACGGTTGTACTTGGGTAGAGGCAGCGGCTTGTGATGGCGGGAATGCTCCGCTCCCGGCGGACGGTCCCTGGTGAGTGGCGTTCCCAATCTCATTCCTTGGGGGCACCGCCTTCCGGACGTCCCCGCTTCGGGCACCTTCCACGGAGGAAAGGATGGAAGCACTCGCTTCCTCGCCTTCAAGAATGGCAACGACCGCTCCTTGCGACAGCCTGTCGCCGACCTTGACCTTCAACTCCTTGACGATGCCCGCTGCCGACGACGGCACTTCCATCGTCGCCTTGTCCGATTCAAGCGTCAGCAGGCCCTGGTCCTTGGCGACGGTGTCGCCAACCACAACCAGCACTTCGATCACCGGCACGTCGTCGTAGCCACCGATGTCGGGAACCTTGATTTCGATCTTGGGCATTTGGACTTCCTTCAATCAGTTCGTATGGAACCCAGCTCACCATCGAAACCTGCAGCTCTACAGCCGTCATTCCGAGAGGGCGTGACGAATCAGAGATGTTCGTTTCTTGCGTTTTATCCCGTCACAGCAAGACACGGCGGAAATCCGCCAGCACCTGCGCAAGATACGCATTGAAGCGCGCCGCCTCAGCTCCGTCGATCACGCGGTGGTCCCACGACAGCGACAGCGGCAGGATCAGACGCGGCATGAACTGCTTGCCGTCCCACACCGGGCGCGTGCTGCTGCGGCAGACACCGAGGATGGCGACTTCGGGCGCGTTGATGATCGGGGTGAAATAGGTGCCGCCGATGCCACCCAGCGAGGAGATCGAAAAACAGCCGCCCTGCATCTGGTCGGGCCTGATCTTCCCGTCACGCGCGAGGCCGGCAAGTTCGCCCATCTCTTTCGCGATTTCGGTGACGCCCTTCCGATCGGCGTCGCGGATCACCGGCACCATCAGTCCGTTCGGCGTATCGGCGGCGAATCCGATGTGAAAATATTTCTTGAGGACAAGAGCGTCGCCGTCGAGACTCGCGTTGAAGTTGGGAAATTTCTGCAGGGCTGCGACGCAAGCCTTGACCAGGAAGGCGAGCATCGTGACTTTCGTGCCATCGCCTTTGCCGCCCTTGCCTTCGGCTTCCTTGTTGAGCTGCACGCGCAGCGCTTCAAGCTCGGTGATATCGGCGTCTTCATGGTTGGTGACGTGCGGGATGCTGACCCAGTTGCGGTGCAGGTTGGCGCCGGAAAGTTTCTTGATGCGGGACAGCGGCCTGCTCTCGATTTCGCCGAACTTGGCGAAATCGACTTTCGGCCAAGGAATGAGATTGAGTCCGCCTCCAACCGTTGCTGCTTGGCCCACGACCTCGCCTCCTCCACTCGAAAGCGCGGCCTTGACGAAACCCTGCACGTCCTCCCTGCTGATGCGTCCGCCGCGTGCGGAGCCGGCCACGTGCGCGAGGTCTACGCCGAGTTCGCGCGCGAACAGGCGCACGGCCGGGCTCGCGTATGGCACCTTGCCCGGCAACACCGCTTCTGCATCGAAACGAACCGGAGGCAAGCCTGCGCCCATGGGTGCGGAGGATGTCGGGACGGATGGCGAGGCGTTGCCGGCCTGCGCATCGATGGATGTTTGGGCGATGTTGTCGGGTTGTGCCGCCACGGACACCGGCTCAACTTTGGGATCGTCCGCCGCGGGCGCGGGCTGCGCGGTTGCGGCAGGCGCCGACACTGCTGACGCCTCGTCATTGGCCGGCGCTTTCGATGCAGCTTCAGTGGCATCACCGCTTTCGATGATGGCGACGACACTGCCTTCCTTCACGGAGTCGCCGACCTTGATCCTGAGTTCCTTGACCACGCCGCCGAACGGCGCGGGCACTTCCATCGTCGCCTTGTCGGACTCCAGCGAAACGAGCCCCTGGTCCTTCTTGACCGCGTCGCCGGGCTTCACCAGCAGCTCGATC
>JBDSEX010000336.1:0-3349 GCA_039919835.1 Luteimonas sp. | reverse complement strand
CTGCCTTGACCGATTCCGCCCTTGGTCAAGCTCAGTGGATCGAGCAAGATTCGCAACTGCTGTTCGGACAACCCACTCATCTCCCGCGCAACATCGACGATGGGCCGGCGCTCCTTGTACGCGCGTTTTGCGATGGCGGCCGCCTTTTCATAGCCGATGATCGGATTGAGTGCGGTCACCAGGATCGGATTGCGCGTCAGCGCCGCATCGACGGTGTCCTTGTTTATCGTCAATCCAGCGATGGCCTTGTCGGCCAGCAGACGCATCACATTGGCAAGCAAGCCGATTGAATCCAGCTGGTCGTAGGCGATCAGCGGCAGCATCACGTTGAGCTGGAAATTGCCCGACGCGCCGGCAATGGTGATCGCGGTGTGGTGGCCCATCACCTGCGCGCAGACCATGCAGGTCGCTTCGGGGATGACCGGGTTGACCTTGCCCGGCATGATCGACGAACCCGGCTGCAACGCCGGCAACTCGATGTCGCCGAATCCCGCCAGTGGTCCGGAATTCATCATCCGCAGGTCATTCGAGATCTTCATCAGCGCGACTGCCAGCACGTTGAGCTGGCCCGACAGTTCTACGGCATCGTCCTGCGACGCAAGCCCCTCGAATTTGTCGACGGCTGACTCGAATCGCGTCCTGGTCATCGTCGAAAGTGCTTTCGCCATCGCCTTGCCGAAACGTGGATCCGCGTTGATACCGGTGCCGATCGCGGTGCCCCCGATCGGCAGGCGGCGCAGTCGTTTCAATGCATCCTCGATGCGCGCCTGGGCGGAAGACAACTGCGACGACCACGCGCCGAACTCCTGCGCGAACGTCAGTGGCATTGCATCCATCAGGTGGGTGCGCCCCGTCTTGGCGATCTTGCCGAGCGACCTGGCGCGGCGATCGATGGTGCCGCGCAGGTGCTTGAGCGCGGGCAGCAGGTCTTCCAGGACAGCCAGTTGTGCGGACACGCGGATCACGGTCGGGATCACGTCGTTCGAGCTTTGGCCGAGGTTGACGTCGTCGTTGGCGTGGATGCTCGCCTTTCCGGCACGTGAAGCCAGCGCGGCGATGACCTCATTGGCATTCATGTTGCTGGACGTGCCGGAGCCGGTCTGGAACACATCGACCGGAAACTGTGCGTCATGCATTCCGTTCGCGACAGACATCGCGGCCGAATGGATCGTCTTGGCCCGGGATTTCGACAGCAGCCCAAGTTCGCTGTTCACCCCTGCGGACGCTGCCTTGACCAGCCCGAGCGCACGGATGAAACCGCGCGGCATGGGAACGCCGGACACCAGGAAGTTTTCCACGGCGCGCTGCGTCTGTGCGCCCCACAAGGCGTCGGCGGGCACGCGCAGCTCGCCCAGGCTGTCGTGTTCGATTCGGCCGTTTCCGACCTTGCGTGCAGCCATGCAGTTTTCTCCGAAAAGCCCGCCATGTTTTTCAGCTGTCATTCCCGCGACGGCGGGAACCCAGTGACCTTGCCCGCCCACCCAGTGCCACCAAGAGCAAAGTCGCCGCTGCCTCCCTTCGCGGGAATGGCGAGCACGTCCGAGCATACCCCTGCAACCGTTTAGAATTGCACGTCCCCCCGCGCGCGCCCGCCATGTCCGACGCCCATCTTCTCGCCTTGTCTCCGCTCGACGGCCGCTACGCCGGCAAGGTTGACGCGCTGCGGCCCATCTTTTCCGAATTCGGGCTGATCAGGGCGCGGGTCAGGGTTGAAATCGAGTGGGTGCTGGCGCTGGCCAGCGAGCCCGCCATCGTTGAGCTGAAACCCTTTTCGACAGCCGCCGCGCAGCGGCTGCGTGCCTTGGCAGACGATTTCTCGACGACCGACGCGGCACGCGTCAAGGAGATCGAGCGCACCACCAACCACGACGTCAAGGCAGTCGAGTACCTGATCAAGGAACGACTGAAGGATGATGCCGAGCTGGCTCCGTCACTGGAGTTCGTCCACTTCGCATGCACCAGCGAGGACATCAACAACCTCAGCTACGCATTGATGCTGAAGCAGGCACGCGACCACGTGCTGCTGCCGAAACTGGACGAACTCATCGCCAGGCTGCGCACGATGTCGCACGAACACGCCGCGTTGCCGATGTTGTCGCGCACGCATGGGCAGACGGCCTCGCCGACCAGCGTCGGCAAGGAATTCGCCAATGTCGTCGCGCGCCTGCAACGGCAGCGCAGGCAGCTGGCCGGCGTGTCGCTCACCGGCAAGATCAATGGCGCGGTCGGCAACTACAACGCACATGTCGCAAGCTATCCGCATGTCGACTGGCCCCGGTTTGCGCAGCGCTTCGTTGAGTCGCTTGGACTGGATTTCAACGCCTACACAACGCAGATCGAACCCCACGACTGCATCGCAGAATTTGCCGATGCGCAGAAACGCATCGGCACGATCGCCATCGACCTGTGCCGCGACATCTGGGGATACATCTCGCTCGGCTACTTCAAGCAAGCGGTCAAGGAAGGCGAAGTGGGTAGCTCGACCATGCCGCACAAGGTCAACCCGATCGATTTCGAGAATGCCGAAGGCAACTTCGGCATTGCCAACGCCTTGTGCGAGCACTTTGCCGCGAAATTGCCGATCAGCCGCTGGCAGCGCGACCTGACCGATTCGACTGTGCTGCGCGCACTTGGCACCGCCTTCGGCCATGCACTGGTCGGTTACGACGCGTTGCTGCGCGGTTTGAACAAACTGACGGTCAATCCCGAACGCCTTGCCGCCGATCTCGATACCGCGTGGGAAGTGCTTGCCGAAGCCGTGCAGACGGTGATGCGCCGCCACGGCCTTCCGAATCCGTACGAACAGTTGAAGGCTTTGACCCGCGGGCAAGGCATCACGGCTGAATCGATGCGTGCGTTCGTCGAATCGCTCGAGCTTCCTGACGAGGACAAACAGCGGTTGCGCGAGATGACCCCGGCCACCTATCTCGGCCTCGCCGAGCGTCTCGCACGCGAAATCTGACCATCGCCCGATGAAGCTGCTGCTCAACATCGATGTCGATAATCTGCCCGGCGCCGAGAGGTTCTACATCGAGGCGTTTGGCCTCAGCCCGGGGCGACGTTTTGGCGAGGATGCCGTCGAATTGCTTGGCGCTGCAGCGCCGAGCTACCTGCTGCACAAGGAACCCGACACGGTAGGCGCAGGTCAATCTAAGCGCGATTACGCACGGCACTGGAGTCCGCTGCACTGCGACGTGGTGGTGGACAACCTGGATGTTGCAATTGCGCGCGCGGTGGCGGCGGGTGCGACCCAGGAGGGGGTGACGCGTGAGACCCGCTGGGGGCGGATCGTGCAGCTGGCCGATCCCTTTGGGCATGGCTGGTGCCTGATCCAGTTTCTCGGCCGTGG
>JBDSEX010000160.1:0-3134 GCA_039919835.1 Luteimonas sp. | reverse complement strand
CTGTCGTGTACTCAACGGGACCGGGGGCCTGCATCAATCGTCATCATGGCCATCCCGATACCGCGATGATGAACGGTTGTCGCTGTAGCGCCACTGGCGCCCATCCCAATACCGGCCATTGCGATCGTAGCGGACCTGGTCGTTACGTCCATCGTGGTCCTGTCGCGGATCGTAGTATTTGACCTTGCACTTGCCGTGTTTGTTGCACTTCACGCTGCGATTGCCGTCGCTGTGGGCGCGGTTGTTGTTGTAGCCGTTGTTGTTGTCGTTGTAATAGCCGTTGTCGTGCACGCTGCTGCCGTAATACTGGCCGCGCGGTACCGAGCGGTAGTAGACGGGGCGGCCATAGCGGTCGCGTTGTACGACGAGCCGGTCGTCATTGCCGTAATCGCCCTGCCGGTAGTAGGGTGTGCTGCCACGGAAGACGACATCGGCAACGTCAACCAGTACGCGGACGAGGTCGTCCTGCGCTTGCGCCTGCGCTGGAACAAGCGCACCGAAACCAAGGCCCATCGCGAGTGCCGCGGGGGCCAGCCAGCGTGACAAGGTGGTCATCTGCCGTCTCCTTCATCGCCCACTGGAATGCAGGCACGCTGCGACGATGCGCGATATCCGATGAACTGCGCTCTAATTTTCCAGCGTCACAGATGAATGTTTAACCGGCGTTTTGCAGCGGCGAGACATTTGCTGGGCGATTCAATGAGATCACAGGGCCGTTGAGCTTGCCGCAGCTGCAAGCGTGCGCACGGCGCCTGGAAGCTCGCTGGCCGATTGCACGCTACCCATCCTCGAGGCGCCTTCCGCGATCTGCGCCTCGTTCTCGTGCGCCCACGTCGTGTGGTATGGCATGTGCACGCCCCATCCCCCGAGCGCCAGCACCGGCGCGATATCCGAACGCAGCGAGTTTCCGATCATCGCGAAACGTCCTGCCGGCACACCGAATTCCGAGAGCACGCGCGCATAGGTGGCGGGGTCCTTCTCGCTGACGATCTCGATGCGCCCGAACAGGCCCGCCATCCCCGACTCGCGCACCTTGGATTCCTGGTGGAACAGGTCGCCCTTGGTGATCAGGACCACCCGGAAATCGGCCGCGATCGCAGTCACGGCCTCGCGGATGCCGGGCAGGAGCTCGACCGGATGCCGCAGCAACGACTTGGCCAGCTCGACGATGCGATGCACGTCGCGCGCGGCGATGCGCTCGCCGGTGATGTCGATGGCCGCTTCCAGCATCGACAGCGCCATGCCCTTGACCCCATAGCCGAACAGCGCAAGGTTGCGTTTTTCGGTGTCGTAAAGACGCTCGTGCACGCGTGCATCGGCCAGGTCGATGTAGTTTCCGACGATGCGTTCGAACTCAAGCTGCGCTTCATCGAAATAATCCTGGCTTTTCCAGAGGGTGTCGTCGCCGTCGAAACCGACGAGCTGGATGGTGTTGTTCATTACATGAGTTTATCGCGCAGCTCTTGCGCGGTGAAACCAGGTGATAGGGCGGGCTGCCTGGAAGACGCCCCTAAAAAACGTCTGCCTTGCGGCGGGTCACCTTCATTGCTGCACACAAACGGACGCAGGAGCGCGCGCGAACAGCGAAGCCGGGCTGAAGGACGAACGCCCTGGATGGCAGGAGCCGAGGAACTCGCCAAAGAAATGCCCTGGCCAGGGTCCTCAGCGTGCAGGTTTGTTGCTACAGGTGCTTACCGACCGGCATCCTGCCTGGGTTGGCTGGCGCTGCATGAAACGCAGGGCACGCATCCTGCCGCAGCGGATTGATGCCCGTGATGCGACGCTTTTTAGCGTGTCACAAGCATGCCTCTCACACGAAGTTTTTTCCGTTGATCCTGGATTCGTCTTTTCTCCGTGTGCGCTCGAATCCGGGTAGCCCCTGCGGTGAGCAGCGAAACGACATCCCGTTAACACCTCGCTCGTGTAGAAACACGGGGGACAGCACCGGAGACGTGACACATGTCCACAAACCTATTGTCGACGGCCTGCGCCGTTGCCCTGCTCAGCGGGTGCAACAGTCAAGGCGCCGCGACGGCGCAAACCGCAGCAGGCACGCCGTCCACAGCCGCCAGCGAGGCGCCGGCCAACAGCGGGGGCAAGCCTTTCGTCACGACCGAGGTCGCGGACTTCAAGGAGCCGTGGGCGATGACGTTCCTGCCCGATTCGCGCCTGCTGGTGACGGAGAAAACGGGTGCATTGAAACTGCTGGACGTGGGCAGCGGCAAGATTGGCAATGTCAGCGGCGTGCCATCGGTCGATTACGGCGGCCAGGGCGGGCTCGGGGACGTGGTACTGCATCCGCAGTTCACCAGCAACGGCATGGTTTACATCAGTTACGCCGAAGCCGGCGATGGCGACACGCGCGGTGCCGCGGTGGCGCGCGGCAAACTGACACTCGATGCAAATGGCGGCGGTGCGTTGTCGGGCGTCAACGTGATCTGGCGGCAGGTGCCCAAGGTCGATGGGCGTGGGCACTACGGGCATCGCATCGCCTTCGGACCCGACGGCAAGTTGTGGATCACCTCAAGCGAACGGCAGCAGTTCACGCCCGCGCAGGACATGGCTTCCAATCTCGGCAAGGTCATCCGCCTCAACGACGACGGCACCGCGCCGGCCGACAATCCGTTCGCGAAAGACGGCGGCGTGGCGACGCAGGTCTGGTCGCTGGGACATCGCAACCTGCTGGGCATCGCCTTCGATGCGCAGGGCACGCTGTGGACGCACGAGATGGGACCAAAAGGCGGCGATGAATTGAACCGCATCGAGCGCGGCGCGAATTACGGGTATCCGATTGTGTCCAACGGCGATCACTACGACGGCCGCGACATCCCGGACCATGCGACGCAGCCGCAATACAACGCGCCGGAAGCAAGCTGGACACCGGTCATTTCGCCGGCCGGCTTCATCATCTATTCCGGCGCGCGATTCCCCGCCTGGCAGGGCGATGGCTTCATCGGTGGATTGTCATCGCAGGCCTTGATCCGCATCGAGTTCAACGGCAGTGCAGCGCGCGAGGCGCAGCGCTTCGACATGGGTGCGCGGATCCGCGAAGTAGAACAGGGGCCCGATGGTGCGATCTGGGTGCTCGAGGACGAGGACAAGGGTTCGCGTGGCCGCTTGCTGAAGTTGACGCC
>JBDSEX010000304.1:0-5769 GCA_039919835.1 Luteimonas sp. | reverse complement strand
AGGTGACAGGGGTTGCTCAATGCCGCCCGTACTTGTCGTCGAGCCGCTTGTTGAGCGCTTTGCCCACGACGCGCGCCTCGCTTTTCTGCACGAGCCGCGTGGCGAGCTTGTCGGCGGCGCTGGCGACTTCATCGCGCAGCTTCACGTAGTTGGCATACCGGTCGCGATCGACCGCGCCTGATTCGAGCGCCGCGCGCACCGCGCAACCAGGCTCGCGTTCGTGCCTGCAGTCGCGGAACTTGCACGCCCCCGCCAACGCCTCGACGTCGGCGAAGCCGCCTTCGGCCAGGTCCTCCTCGCCGGTGGGCTTGAGCTCACGCATGCCCGGCGTGTCGATCAGGCACGCGCCCGACGGCAGCGGAATCAACGCGCGATGCGTGGTGGTGTGGCGTCCGCGCGAATCGGACTCGCGCACGTCGGCGGTCTTCATCCGGTCGCGGCCGAGCAGGGTGTTGGTCAACGTGGATTTGCCGGCGCCCGACGATCCCACCAGTACCGCCGTCCGTCCAGCCTGCAGCCATGCGTGGAGCACGGCGACGCTGTCGTGGTCCTTGGCATTGACCGCGCGCACGGCGATGTCCTGCGCTTCAAGTTCCGCCAGGCCCGCGATCGCGTCGTCGACCGCATTCGCGTTTTCGGAGATGGCCTTGTCGGCCTTGGTCAGCACCACCACCGGCTCGCTGCCGCCGCTGCGCACGAGCAGCAGGTAACGCTCGATGCGACGCGGATTGAAATCCGCGTCCAGCCCGCACACGACGAACACGGTATCGATGTTGGCCGCGATCACCTGCTGCTTGTAGTGCTCGCCCGCCGCGCCGCGCTTGATCGCGCTGTGCCGCGGCAACATCGCCACGATGCGCCGCTCCTCGCCCGGAACGCCTTCGACCAGCACCCAGTCACCCACCGCGGCGCGATCCTGCGCGGGGAAGCGCGGACGTTGCCAATCGGGCAGTGATTCGGCCTTGAAGCTGGTGTCGGGCGTGTCGGCCATCACGTAGCCGGAGCGATGCTGCTCGATGACGCGCGCCACCTGCGCCTGCGGATGCGCCGCCATCAACTCAATCCACTGCGGATCGTCGGGCGGGCCCTCGTAGGGCCAACCGATTGCGCGCAAGGGAGTCATTGGATGGGCTGCATCTGCATGCAGACATTCTAGCGCCGGAGGCGACTCGAAAATGAAATGCGCGCAGTGTCAGCGATGGCATCAATTCCTAAGCGATCGATCGACATCAGGAATGATTTCGCGTGATCGGAACCACCCTCATCCGCCCACGGTTGATCTTGCGAAGTGCAATTCTGCGAGGGCAACTCGCTCCGCGACCCTGACTTCGCGTAGCACTCATGCGCTCACTTTTACGCGCGCCAGCACGTTGCAAGCGCAGTCCTTCACACCGATGGGAGAAGGAAACAGTTCACACAGTTCACTTTTGCGCAGCGCTAACGCAGTAAAAGCCTGCACAAACCCGAAGGGCGGCGCACATGGATGTGCGCCGTTTTCCGACCGAGGCAGGGTGAGAAGGTGCGCGCTTGCGAGCCACTACCTCGCGCACCGTACGAACGCTCGCGCCGCAAGTGCGGGCCGGACTTTGGCTGCGCAGCAGGCAAAGCCGAGTCGGAAAATAACTGGCGAACTCCCAGCCACGGGTTGTGGACTTTGCCAAGAAAGCATTTCTTTACTCCGGGCATCCTGCCCTACGCCCCTTCGGGGCCGGCTTTGCCGTTCGCGCCGCTCCTGCGGCGCAGTGGTGACTTTTTTTGTGCCAGCAAAGAAAGTTACCCGCCGCAAGGCGGAAGCTTTTGCATCCTAAAAATCAAACGGAACCACAAATCGCTCCGCGCAAAGACAAATCAACTGCACCCTTCGACATAATCCACCTGCGGCGGCACACCCACCCGCCATTCACCGACCTTGCCCGCCGCATTGGTCTCGAACAGCAACACGCCGCTGCCAGCCGTCTCCTTGATGCGCAGGTATTTGCCGCCGTCCTCGTACTTGTGCGGCTGTTCCTCGACTCGGCCGCTGTACAGCTGCCTGATCTCGTCCGCCGTCATGCCGACCTTGCCACCTCCGGGCGCGGCGAATTTGTCGCTTTCGGTGCTGTAGCGCACGAACGTGTCGTTCTCGATCATGAAGGCGAATTCAGCGGGCACCTTCGCCCATTTCGGCGAGAGGTGATAGCAGGTGGCCCCCGCGTCCGGCGCGCCGTTCAAATCGCCGCCCCAGGCTTTCTTCGCGTCCCCGGCGCTCATGCCGAAACGCATGTCGCCATAGCCGTCAAAGCGCGAGTCGCCCGCATCCGCTGCAGGCGTAACGGGCTGCATCGGATCGGTGACAGGCGCCTCGGGCGCCGTCGCTGGCGGCACGTCGGTTGCAGGTTGGTCAGCTACCGGCTGGCTTGCGCCATTGTCCGGCGTCGCCGTGCGATCACTGCATGCGGAAAGTGCAAGTGCCAGCGCGGCGAAAGCAGGAATTGTGAACTTCATGCAGTAGCTCCACTAAAACGGAGCGTCAGCCTACCCGCGGATCGTTAACGCGGTGCGAATGCAGCCCAGCGAATGTTTGCAGCATTGGATTCCCGGGAACTCACACCGTCATCCCGCGAAGGCGGGAGACGCTTTACAACAGCGAAGCTGGTCATCCAGTGACCTTGACTCCAATGCTTAAGGTCGCTGGATTCCCGCATTCGCGGGAATGACAAGCAAAAAAGATCACTCCCAACCAGTCAATTCAAGCCGGTGGCGAGAAATTGTTGCGCAACCCCACCCAGCACGCCTGGTAATCACGCTGACGATGCGCCGCGTCGATGGCTTGTTGCGTCGGCCGGATCACCGCGCGGGTCTCGAACATGAAAGCCATCGTGTCGCTGATCGTGTCCGGTTTGGACAGGTCGGCGTTGCTGGCCTTGTCGAAGGTCTGCGCGTCTGGCCCGTGTCCGCTCATGCAGTTGTGCAGCGACGCGCCGCCCGGTGCGAAACCTTCGGCCTTGGCGTCGTAGGCGCCGTGCACCAGCCCCATGAATTCACTGGCGACGTTGCGATGGAACCACGGCGGGCGGAACGTGTGCTGCGCGACGAGCACACGCGGGGGGAAGATCACGAAGTCGAGGTTGGCGGTGCCGGGCGTGTCACTTGGCGACGTCAGAACGGTGAAGATCGACGGATCGGGGTGGTCGAAGCTGATCGAGCCGATCGCATTGAACGCGTTGAGATCGTACTTGTAGGGCGCGTAGTTGCCATGCCACGCGACCACGTCCAGCGGTGAATGATCGATCGTTGCGCACCACAGGTGGCCCTGGAACTTGGCGATCAATTCGAAACTCTTTCCAGCCGCCGCAGCATCGACGCTTTCGTAAGCCGCAACCGGCGTCAGGAAATCGCGGGGATTGGCGAGGCCATTCGCTCCGATGGGGCCGAGATCGGGCAGGCGCAGCAACGCGCCGAAGTTCTCGCAGACATAACCGCGCGATGCGCCATGGGGCAATTCGATGCGGAAGCGGATGCCACGTGGAATCACCGCGATTTCCATCGGCGCTACGTCCAGCACGCCGAGTTCGGTCGCGATCCGCAGTGCGCCGTGTTGCGGCACGATGAGCATTTCGCCGTCCGCGCTGTAGAAGAAGCGGCCGTCCATGGATTTGTTCGCGGCATAGACATGGACGCCGATGCCGTGTTGCGCAGCGGCGTACCCGTTGCCCGCCATGGTGAACAGGCCATCGATGAAATCTACGGGCGTGGCATCCTCATCGGATCCCGGCATCGGCAGCGGGTTCCAGCGCAGCTGGTCCGGCGTAACCGGGCCGTGGCCGAAGTCGTCGTGGAAATTCGGCTGCGAGAATGGGGCGAACGTGCCGTGCATCGCGGCCGGGCGGATGCGATACAGCCAGCTGCGACGATTCTCGCTGCGCGGCGCGGTGAATGCGGTACCGGACAGCTGCTCGGCATAGAGGCCATGCGCGACGATCTGCGGCGAGTTCTGTCCGGGCGGCAGCGTGCCGGGAACGGCTTCGGTGGCGAACTCGTTGCCGAAACCGGATTGGTAGCTCAAGGTCATGGGAAATTCCAGATACGTTGTTTCGTCATTCCCGCGAAGGCGGGTATCCAGCGACTTAAGCCGGAAAATTCAAGGTCAATGGATGACCAGCTTCGCTGTTGTGAAGCGTCTCCCGCCTTCGCGGGAATGACGAGCCTTTGCTTCGCCTGCTTGTCGGGCAGGTCGATAAAAGTTGTCCATCCACCCCGCAATCACAACACGTCGATCTAAAGCACGCCTCGCTTCATCTGGTCGCGCTCGATGCTCTCGAACAACGCCTGGAAGTTGCCTTCGCCGAAGCCTTCATTGCCCTTGCGCTGAATGATCTCGAAGAAGATCGGGCCGATCGCGTTGGTGGTGAAGATCTGCAGCAGCTTACGTTCCTTGGTCTCGGCATCGGCGTCGATCAGGATCTTGTTCCTGGCCAGGCGCGGCACGTCTTCACCGTGGTTCGGCACGCGCGCATCGATCACGTCGAAGTACGTGTCGGGCGTATCCAGGAATTCAATACCCTGCTCGCGCATCGCTTCGACCGTCGCGTAGATGTCGTCGGTGAAGCAGGCGATGTGCTGGATGCCCTCGCCCTTGTAGGTGTCGAGGTATTCGTTGATCTGCGATTTCGGGTCGGAGGATTCGTTCAGCGGAATGCGCACGATGCCATCCGGCGCGGTCATCGCCTTGGAGACCAGCCCGGTCTTGGCGCCCTTGATGTCGAAGTAGCGGATTTCGCGGAAGTTGAACAGCCGTTCGTAGTAGTCCGACCACTTCTGCATGTTGCCGAAGTACAGATTGTGGGTGAGGTGGTCAATGAAGGTCAGGCCGAATCCCTGCGGATGCTGCTCGGCGCCTTGCACAGGCAGGTAGTCCTGGTACATCGAGCCGCCGCCGCCGTAGCGGTCGACCAGGTACAGCATGCAGTCGCCGATGCCCTTGACCACCGGCGCATCCACGGCGCGCGTTTCGGGCTTGCAATCGATCACCTCGCCGCCATTGCCGAGCACGGTCTGCAGCACGGCGTCGGCAGGCTTGCTGAAGCGGATCGCGAAGCCACAGGCACTCGGGCCATGCGCGCGGGCGAAGTCGGCGGCAAAGCTGTCCGGGTCCTCATTGACCAGGAAATTGACGCCGCCCTGGCGGTACAGCGTGATCTCGCGGCTGCGATGGTGCATGACTGCGCTGAAGCCCATGCGGCGGAATGTGTCGTGCAGCAGTTCGCCCCGGCCCTGCGGTGCCGCGAATTCCACGAATTCGAAGCCGTCGATGCCGCAGGGATTCTCGAAGGTGGTGACCTGCATGCCGAGGTTGGGCGGGGTCGCGGTCTGGATGTGGGTGCTCATGGTCTGGCTTCTGGATGGCATCAATGCTGCGGTCGCGCAGCCTTGCGGTTCGTGCATTTTACCCGCAATCCCGGGACTGCCTTACCCGAATTCTCATGCATGCCGCAACTGAAGTCCGGGCAAGGATGGGTGCTGTTTACCCGTACGCCGCCGAGGCGCGGCCGGAAAATATCCTGCCGATCCGCGCCCATGCCCGCCGCATTCCCTGTCGCGGTCGTTGCCGCACGTCCAGATCGAACAGTGGCACCGGAATTTCGCCGACCAGGTTGAAAAAATAGCGCGTGCGCGGCGTCACCTGCCGCGGCGTGACGCCGTGCACGGCCTGCAGCGAGTTCAGGAACAGTACCAGCGTGTTGCTGCTGTACGGCACGGTCGCCGCGAGCTCCACATCGCAGGGGTCGA
>JBDSEX010000264.1:0-13071 GCA_039919835.1 Luteimonas sp. | reverse complement strand
GTGCACGCCGAGGAAGGCGACTTCCGGTTCCGCATCGTTCTGTTGCGGATTGGCCGACACCTTGACCGCATAGATCCTGCGACCGGGTCGGCGCTTGCCGTCGCAGTTCTCGATGGTCTGGCCGGTCCAGTGGAACAGCCGCACCAGCGACGGCCCCGGGCTGCCGTCGAACTCCTGGGCCAGCTTGGACAGTTCCTGCTCAATCTCGGTGTAGGTCTTGTAGATGCCGGGCGAGTTGTGCGGATTGAACAGCGCGCGTTGCATCAACGCCGCCGAAGGCCGGATTTTCCCCTTCACTTGCTGCGTTTTCACCAGTGGTGCAGTTACGTCGGGATAGGGCAGCTGTCCCGCGAGTCCATCGGGGAAGGTGCCGCCCTTGCGGATCCGCGTCAGTGCCTCGCCCATGGCCGGGCTGTACGTGGTGCCCATCAGGTCGGCGAGGGGGCCTTTCAGCGGCTTGCCGACGGGCGACTCGTCTGCCGAATACGCCTGGAAGTCGCTGATGCCGTCGTCGTTGCTGTCGACCTTGTTGGGCGAGGAACCCAGCCGTTGTTCCAGTGCATCGCCCAGGCCGTCGAAATCCGCATCGGCGGTTTTCACGCGCGGGTCGTAGCCGAAGTACTCGTTCAGCACTTCGTCGAAGTCGCTCCAGCCGTCGCCGTCGCTGTCGGGTGACGCGGGATCCGTCTGCAGTTGCGCTTCGCGCGCATCGGTGAGGCCGTCGCGGTCGCGATCCGTATCGGCGCGGACAAGGTCGAAACCGAAATCCGCCAGCCTGTCCTCGACGCCGTCGGGATAACCGTCCTTGTCGCTGTCCGGCTGTTCGGGATTGCTGCCCAGGTCGCGCTCACGGTCGTCGGCGACGCCATCCTTGTCGCGGTCCGATCCAGGTGGCGTGTGTCCTGCGCCGGTTGGGATCGAACCCCATGCCGTCGATGCCGTCGACCGGGTCGGCGCTTTCGCGCAAGCGGCGTTCGCAACGAGTCCGAGCAGCATGCACGTCGCAATGGCTAGCCTGCGCATCGGCAATCCAGGTGACACAAGTGATGAGGGAATATGCGGTTTCATCGTCGTCTCCTTACGTTCCAGTGCTTCAAGGGCGTGCGTCCGTGCATGCCGGCGCACGCCAGCGTGCGGGTCCCCCTGTCCCGCCTCCAAGTCAACGTCATCGTCCTGGCGTAGCGGCCAGCGGTGTGGGACCAGCAACCTGCGCCTGCTGACGCGTGTCGGGGGCAGCTCTGGGCCGCCCGTGCTGCGCCCCGTTGGTCCGGGCGCTGATGCCGTGGCGCGATGTCCACGGGCCGGCGAGGGAACGATGTGGCAAGGACATTGCCTGCTGTCACCCGTGGGGAAAGGTGTCCAGGACATCGTCTGAAAGGTCTACGTCGAACACTGATTGGCTCGGCTCTCGCCGTCCATTGGCTAGTCCAAGTAGGGATCCGCCGCAATTGCCGCCATCTCATGCGGTGGCAGAGTCGCCACCACCAGCGTGAGGGCGAAGCGCAGGGCCACCATCAGGCCTGCCAGCAGCACGCTTGCGCTCGGATCGAAGCCGACAAATTTCAGGGCGATCATGATCGGAACGCCGACGAAAAAAGTTGCGAACACCATCAGGAACATGGCGATGAAGGTGACGGCGTTCTCCGCGAGCACGCTTTGCGCCCATGCGATGCGCGGTTCGGGTGCGGTGCGCGCCTGCCACAGCGAAACGAGCATGCGCACGACGATGTAAAAGGCGGTCCAGGCCACTGCGCTCTCGCCGATGCCGCGCAATGCCGTGAGTCCTGCCATCAGCGCATAACCGTTGTCGCCTTCGGCGACGATGCCATAGGTGACGACCAGGAAGAACAGCACGAACGCGAGGCCGGCGACCATTTTGAGCAGGTCCGTTATGTGCCGGCCCAGGCCGCGCTTCGGATAGAACAAGGCGGTGGCCAGGTTGAACACAAGCAGCTCGACCGCGAGCAGCAGTTGCACCATCACGTAGTGCAGGCCCCCCCAGGCGATGCAGGCCAGTAACAGCAGGTGCGCCGCCGCGACGGCGACGACGGTGCGTCGTGGCAGCAGGCGCAACTGGGCGCGCAGCTCGGTCATCTTTCCGCTGCCCCCTGTCGGATCCGCTACAGCCTTTGCAGGGCTCATGGTGATCGGCGTACTCAAGCGAGACGTTCGGACCAACGTGTGTGCTGGCGGGCAGCGGCCATGGCCAAACCTGGTTCCGGTGCGCAGTCCAGGGTCCCCGCGACGGATGGTTTCGATGGGTGCAGTGCAATCCGCCTTCGGCAATTGCATCCGTCCCGCGGCGCAAGCCCGCTGTCACCCCCTAGACAATTGACGTGCTAGAAGAAGCCCATCAAGCACATCGGGGGCACCATGTATCTGAAGGAATTCTTTGGCAACGTCACCAGTCCGCACCCCTGCGGCAATTGCCAGGGCGATGACCTGCTGGACTTCGACGTGCGCATGGCATTCCAGCCGATCGTCGACTGCACCACGCGCAGCGTGTTCGCCTATGAAGCCTTGGTGCGCGGCATGGACGGGGAAGGCGCGGGCGCCGTGATCGCGCGGGTGCGGCCGGAACAGATGTACCGGTTCGACCAGACCTGCCGGGTCAAGGCGATTGCCACGGCGGCGCGGCTCAAGATGCAGACGCGGCTGTCGATCAACTTCATCCCGAACGCGGTGTACGAACCATCGACCTGCATCCGGCTGACGCTGGCGGCCGCGGAAAAGTGCGGGTTCGATCCGACCATGCTGATCTTCGAAGTGACCGAGTCAGAACGCATCCGCGATACGCAGCACGTCGTGCGCATCATCAAGGATTACCAGCGCCGCGGGTTCCTGACCGCGATCGACGATTTCGGCGCCGGCTATGCGGGGCTCAACCTGCTCGCGGAGTTCCAGCCGGATATCGTCAAGCTCGACATGGCGCTGGTGCGCGATATCGACAAGGACAAGGTCAGGCGTTCGATCATGGCCGGCATCATCGCCACCTGCCGCGACCTCGGCTGCGAAATCCTCGCAGAGGGTGTCGAGTCGGCAGGGGAGTACCGGACGCTGCGCGACCTGGGCATCACCCTGTTCCAGGGCTATGCGTTCGCGAAACCCGGGCTGGAAACATTGCCGCTGGTCGACAGCGCGGTGTGGGAGCGGCTTGGGGAGGCAGCTGGCTAGCGCGCGTTGGCTCACGAGGGTAACGCAGTCGCACCCTCCGGCATGAAGCCCGCGGTGGACGAAAATTCGCCACATCGCGGGGTCGGTTGATCAGCGCGAGGAATTGCGCGATGTCGCCCATGGTTGCGGGGCAGATCATGTGTTTTTGGGGATGTGGAGGCAGGTTCGATGACCCGCACTCCTGGAAACTACCTGCATATCGCTCGCATCCTTCAGGTGCCCAGGCAAGGCGCAGGACGGACTGTCAGCCAATTGGAATCGGCGGGCGAGGCGTGGGCGCGGGCGGGGCGGGTACTCCGCATTCGCCGCGTTCCACCGGGGCGCGCACTGTTTCCTCGCGAGGCGTGCCGCATTGCGGCAACCGGAAATTGCGGATGTAGATCTTCGGTGTGTCGCCTTCTTCGTAGACGCACATCCAGCCACCACCCCGCCTCTTGACGGCGACCCTGCGCCGTTCTTCATCGCTGTCCTTGGCGACGCAGTCGTTTTGCCAGGGAGGATCAATGTTGCGACTCAGTCCGCCGCCCGGGACCCGCGACCACGAGACGGTATTGATGTTCCAGAGTGCCTTGACTGGATCGCCGCACACCTTGCCTGAAATGTCCTGCCCAGCTTCCATGCCGTACATGCTGCACGCCGTGATCTTGACGTCCTTGATCGTCAGCTCGCATTTTTTCTGAGCGAGCTCACGAAGGGGTTCCAGCTCCGCGAGCTCCGCGCGATAGGCAGCCGCTTCCTCGCGCGCGCGGCCTGCCGGCGTCTGCATCAGCGGTGGGAAACGCTTTTCGGCGCGCGCGCCATTGGCGCCGATGGCGGTGTAGAGCCAGTAATCGCCGACATGCGCATCGCGTTGCCTGACCAGGCACTGCGTGCGATGCAGGTCCTCGTGCCGCGAGAGGATGTCGCCGATCTGGTCGCACGGCATTGCCGCCTTGGCGCGCGACAACGACGCCGCGTCGATCCTGCAGGTCTCGTAAGCATCGGTTTCCGCGCTGGTAGCGGCCTGCACATCGCAGCCCGCTGGTGGGCCGATACCGTTGGCCATGGCGTCTTCCTGCCTCGCGAATTTGGCATGGTTGCGCAGGAGCTCGTTGTAGAACGCGTTGCGCTGGGTCGCGTCGATGATGCTGTTGAAGTTCACCGTGGCCACAGGCGCGCCGTCGACCAGTACCAGCGGATCCCACTTGCGCGCAAGCGCGTCGTAGCCTTGCGCCAGCGCGTTCTTCTGCTTGATCAGTCCTTTGATGCAATCGACATGTTTGCATTGCACGCAGGACTCAGCCGCCAGAGCGGTTCCATCCGCTGCAGCGAACCAACAGGCAAGCCAACAGACCCACAGCAACGTCTTGTTCATCGCAGGCCTCCGTTTGCACGGTCAACGCTGGATTCGCGCGCGATCGGCCACGAAAGCGCAGTGGCCGCCATCGTGAAACCCATGCGTTGTTTCCATTGAAGCGAAGGAATCGCCTTCGCATGGATGCAACCAAAGGAGATGGCTATGCAGCGCTTTTTCGCCAGTTCACTGGCATTGATCCTCTTGCCGGCGTCGTATGCGCTGGCGCAGGAGGCGAGACCGGAATACCTCAAGGCTTACGAGCGTGGCGGGCTGCCGCCCATCGAGAATCCGATCGTATTCCGGGACGCCCAGACCTTTCCGCCCGAGCTGAAGGGATTGCGCGTGGTTGAAGCGAAGGTCGATGTCCGCTCGGCCGATGACCGGGATATGGCAGCCCGCATGAAGGCAGCGGCTGCCGTCGCATTTCGCGATCGACGGGTCAAGGATGCGGCGGGTGCGCGTTTCGTGGTGCTGGGCGGAGGCATGCTCGATCCAAAGAAGGACGAGTCCGGCCTCGACAAGGGTGAGCTTGCTGTCGACTTCTACAACTACGAACGCAATCGCGCCTACCGCGCGGTGCTGGTTGGTGACGCCGTCGTCTCGTTGCGTGCGCAACCCAAGGGCTACCAACCGAAGGAGACGCGCGCCGAAGTACAGGCCGCAGCAGCGATCGTGGCGAAGGATCCAAAGCATGCGCGCGCGGTCGCCGGACTGGTCTCACGGGGCCTGCGCGCGCCCAGCGAGGGCGGCGATCGCCTGTTGTATGTCCTGTTCTACCGCGGCAAGGAGCGTCCGGCGCTGTACGACGCGACCGTGAACATGAGCGACGCCCGAGTCGTGCAAGCGGGTCCCATCACACCCGGTCGCGCAAGGAGAGTGAAATGAAACGCCTGTCCGCAGTGGTTGGATTGTTGTTGGCATCCGGTCTTGCCTTGGCGGAGAACCCGCCCCCGCTACCCATGCCCAGCAGCGGCAGCCTCACCCGTGGCAACTGGACTTTCGATTACAGCTTGGGTGACGCCAACGAGGAAGGCCTGGTGATCAAGAACCTGCGCTGGAAGGGCACCAAGGTATTGCACCGCGCCAGCTTGCCGGTCATCCGCGTCAAGTACCGTGGCGATGGCGACAGCCTTGGCGATGGCTGCGGGCCCTGGCGGGACCAGATCGATTGGGACGCCGTGTCCTTCGTCCAAGGCCAGGTGACACCCATCATCGGCCGCGTCTTTTCGGATGGCACGTTCGAGCTTGCGGTGTTCGCGGAAATCGGCGGCTACGATCTCTACCAGGCCTACTACTTCAGCAACGGCCGCTTCGAGCCGAAGCTTTACAGCAGCGGTTGGTCGTGCGGGGAAGACGGCAACGAACTCGACCACAAGCATCATCCGTACTGGCGGCTCGACTTCGATGTGGAAGGGCCGAGCAACGAAGTCTGGCGGATCAAGACCAAGACCAATGGCAACGTGCAGTTCTTCAAGTATCCGCGCGAGTGGAATTCCTGGAAGGAAAGCGACGACCAGAAGATCGAATGGACCATCAACAAGCCGGGCTCGAGCAAACACGTCCGCATACGTTACCCGGCCAACGGAAAACGCGATGGCGCCGGGTCGGCGTGGTTCAACTTCAGCTCAAAGGACATGGGAGTGCGCGCGTACCACGGCTCGGAAGACAACGGCTGGAATTTCGATTGGAATGAGCATCTTGGTTATCGGGATCTGATCGACGAACCATTTGCATCCGGTGGCAGCGACTCCGTGTTCTGGGCGGTGGGCCACCTGTATCACGAGTGGACGCAGTCGGATGAAAACAATCCGCATTGGCACGACACCGGCCTGATTATCGAGCCCAGCTGGTAAGAGCGAATCACGCCGGAAAATTGTTGGCGCCGAGGGTGGTGCACGCACGCACAGGAAATGGCTTGGGTTCATGCGTACCTGACTTGCAGCAACTCCCTCGGCTTTCTGACTCATCCAACGATCTCTACCGACCCCGATACGGCTCACACCCGATCCCATCGCCGTCGCGATCCAGATGCGCTCCGTAACCCGGTTCGCCGCGAAGCACTGGCGCCGCACCTGCGGCGCGTGCGGCATCGCAGTTTCGATATGCGCCGTGGGGTGTGCGCAGATCGCCATCCCGCGGCAGGTTGTTTCGCCGTGGAACGCCAGCGGGCACCAAGGGTTGGCGGGGTGACGTTGCCGCACCGCGGTGGCAGTGATATCCGCCGCGTTTGCGGTCGTTGTGACACCCCTCGGCGTTCAGCCCACCGCCATGCGCAAGCGCCGGTGTTGCCAGGCAAGCCTGGAGTGCCAGCACGATGACCGCTGCCCGAAGAAGTTGCATGGTGATTCCTAGGCCTGGACTGGAGAACAAGCAAGACGCGTACCACACGTGCGGGACTGGATGGGTGGATATGCTGCAGTGGTATGGAGATCACCCATGAATACCCAACCACGACTGCATCCACGCAACCGCCATCAAGCACGCTATGACTATGCGCGCCTGACATCGGGGTGCCCGGAGCTGGCGTCGTTCCTGACCATGACACCGCTCGGCGATACCACGATCGACTTCAGCAACCCGGATGCAGTCCGCGCATTGAACCGCGCGCTGCTCAACGTGGATTACGGCGTCGCGCACTGGGATATTCCCGCCGGGTACCTGTGCCCGCCGATCCCCGGCCGCGCCGACTACCTGCATGGCCTCGCCGACGTGTTGTCCGAATGCAACGACGGTGTCATCCCGCGTGGCACGGTCATTCGGGTGCTGGACATTGGCACGGGGGCGAACTGCATCTATCCGCTGGTGGGTCACAGCGACTATGGATGGCGTTTCGTCGGTTCGGAAGTCGATGCAACTGCACTGCAGGCAGCGGACGCGATCGTGCAGGCGAACCCTGGCCTTGGCGATGCGATCGAGTTGCGCCTCCAGCCCAATCGCGGACACATCTTCAAGGGCGTTGTGCACGGCGACGAACACTTCGACATCACGCTGTGCAATCCGCCATTCCATGCATCCGCGGAAGCGGCCGCGCAAGGCAGCAGGCGCAAGTCGCGAAACCTGGGCAAGCACCCGTCTTCAACACCGGATGCGATCGCACCGCTGAATTTCGGTGGACAGCCGTCAGAACTCTGGTGCACCGGCGGCGAAGTGTCATTCGTGCGCCGCATGATCCGCGAGAGTGTCGTCGTCCAGACGCAGGTACTGTGGTTCAGCAGCCTGGTCTCGAAATCCGAACATCTCGCCGGCGCGCACCGGCAGCTGAGGCAAGCCGGCGCGTGCGACGTGCGCGAAGTGGCGATGGCGCAGGGCAACAAGCAAAGCCGCTTTGTCGCCTGGACGTTTCTGGATTCCACCCAGCGTGAGGCATGGCGGATGGCACGTTGGAAGACAAAAACCACCGCAGCGGAATAAAGAGGATGCCGCCGTCCGTGCCGGCGCAGGTTGGGTCGTGACCCGCCACTTGGCGGGGAACAGCCGCGCCTGAAGTCCGAGCTGCCTCAAACCGCACAACGCTGCTCCACGACACGCAGATGCCCGCATTCCTGCGTTAGCGGGCACTCACCCGTGGCGGCGCAGACTTGAACGCACTTGTCCGCTGGGAGTCACCGCATGAAACGTACCCTTCAACACACCCTTGTGTTCTCGATGTTGGGCTTGGCGATGTCGGCCTCCGCCCATGGCGACGATATGTTCGCGATGGCCGACAGCAACAAGGATGGCCGCATTTCCGCGCAGGAACACGCCTCAGCCGCCCAGGCGATGTTCGCCAGGATGGATGTCAACCGCGACGGCAAGTGCACGGCCGGGGAAATGGCAGCTGGCCGCCCCATGAAGAAGATGGGAATGGGCCACGCCGGCATGATGGCGATGATGGACGCCAACCATGATGGCGTGCTGACCCGCGACGAGAATGCCGCTGCGGCGCAGGCAAGGTTCGATCGCATGGATCCCAACCATGACGGCAGGATCACTGCCGACGAAATGGCGGCTGCACACAAGATGATGGGTGGGGAGCATCCGGCCATGGCCGGCATGCAGCACGCCGATATGAAGCATGGCGACATGAAGCAGGCCGACATGGAGCACGCTCGCATGCCGGGTCACGCGGGCATGGGCGGCGGCATGATGGCCGGCATGCATGAGCGGATGGACGCGGACAAGGACGGCGTGGTGACCACGGCGGAACATGCCGCGGGTGCCAAGGCGATGTTCGTCCGCATGGACAGCAACAAGGATGGTTACCTGTCGAAGGCGGAAATGCAGGCGGGCCAAGCGATGAAGAAGTCGCGGTGACGCCAGGCATCCACGCACTGCGGTGCGTGCGAGCAAGATAAAGAAAGGCCCCGCTCCGGCGGGGTTTTTTTGTCATTGCATGGAGGCCTCCACTGCATCTGGTTGCGGGCGCCGAGAGTTGCAGCCCTCGCAATGACGGGGTGATCGCAAGTCGGGCGCCTTCTGGCAATGCCGGTGGATTTTTTTGCCGTTGGACTCGGCACACAACGTGCGTCCCGTCGCTCCCTGCGGCGTTTCATCGCCGAACGCTGGCGGGTGGAAGTGTCCGAGACTAGCGTCGGGGCAACTTCCCAACGGCCACCCCCATGCATGCCACCCGCCACGTTTATGCACTGCTGCCCGTCGCACTGTCCCTGCTGGGCATGCCCGCCTGTGACAAGCTGCACTCGACCACCACCGTCCGCACGTTGCAGGACGGCACGCGCAACGACAGGAGCTGGAGCAGGACGTGGAAGGACCGCGCCGAGTTCAAATGCCTCGCCAGCAGCAGTGGCCATTGCAACATCGTGGTGTTCGTGCGCGACTGTTCCAGCGCGCCGTGCACGACGCGCGTGGTGAGCGAAGTGGCCCTGGCGTCAGGCGCGTCACGGCAACTGACCAGGCTTCCGCGGGGCTTCAAGCACTGTGTCGCGCATGATGCGAAGCCCGTCCCACCCACCTGCCTGAAAGCCTGAGGACGCCACCATGATGACCAGCCTGTTCTTCCTGCTGCGCCTCGTCGCGGTGTGGTTCCTGTCTTTGCTGCTGTTCGCAGCCCTCACGTCCGACTGGTTCGGCGGAAGCGGGGAGTGGATCCTGATCACCCTGTGCGGCGCGGTGCTCGCACTGGTCGTGATCGGCGCGTTCTCGCACCTGCGCCGGGTGCGCCTGATGGCCGGCAAGGTCACGGCTAGCGCGTTGTCCAACCGGCAACGCCGGCAAATCGAAGTGCCGTTCGAGGCTGGCGAAGCCTTCGACCTGCTGGAAGCGGCGATCCGCGAACTCCCTGGCATCGAGGAAGTACACAGCGCCCGCGACAGCCTGCAGGTACGCGCGAAACTGCAGCGCATCGATCCCTACGGCGGCAAGCGCCGGTTCAACCCGACGCGTTGGCTCGGCACCATGCGCAACCAGATCCTGGCGACGGTGACGCCCGGCGACGGCATCGGCAGCGTCACCCTGATCTGCGAACCGGAGGCCGGCGCATGGAGCGACTGGTATCGGGTCGATGACGGCACCAACCTGGAAAACGCCGAAGCGATCACCCGCGCCATCAGCCGCCGCGTCGCTGATCGCCGCCGCAGCGAACAGGCCGCCGCGCGTCAGACGGTGACCGAAAAGGAGCTCACCGTCGCCAAGCTCAGCCTGCTGCACGCGCAGGTCGAGCCGCACTTCCTCTACAACACGCTGGCCAGTGCGCAGTACCTGACGCGCAGCGACCCGCCGCTGGCCGACGAGATGCTGGGCAACCTCATCACCTACCTGCGTCACTCGCTGCCGCGCACCGACGACTCGCTGTCGACACTGGGCGAGGAACTCGACCGCGCGCGTGCCTATCTCGACATCCTCAAGATCCGCATGGGGCCGCGGCTTGGCCTGCAGATCGACGTGCCGTCGCAGCTGCTCGACGTGCCGTTCCCGCCGATGATGTTGCAGACGCTGATCGAGAACGCGATCAAACACGGACTGGAGCCGCGCACTGGCGGCGGCACGGTGTGGGTGTTCGCGAAGGAAGCGGAGGGACGCGTGTCGGTGACCGTGGCCGATGACGGCCTCGGCTTCACGCAGCAGGGCGGCGGCACCGGCATCGGCCTGCGCAACGTGCGCGAGCGCTTGCGGCTGGCGTACGGCAGTGCAGCGACTTTTACCATCGTCGCCAATTTTCCCGATGGCGTGGCGGCGACGATCACCTTGCCTGCGGAGCGGACGTGGGATCGCGTGGCGCCTGCGTCGGCGGAACATGCTTCGACGGGGCAGGATGCCACCACGCGCGCACCGGAGCCTGCGAACCATGGCTAGCTGCGTGGTCGCCGAGGACGAGTCGTTGCTGCGCGACGCGCTGCTGTCGGCGCTGGCCACGGCCTGGCCGGAGCTCGAGGTCGTCGCCGAATGCGAAGACGGCGGCAGCGCGCTGGAAGCCATCGCGACGCACCAGCCCGACGTCGCCTTCCTCGACATCCGCATGCCCGGGCTGACCGGCATCGAAGTGGCCGCGGCCGCGATCGAGGCCAGCCCGCGCACGCAGGTGGTGTTCGTCACCGCCTACGACCAGTACGCGATCGACGCGTTCGATGCCGGTGCCGTGGATTACCTGTTGAAGCCGATCGCCGCCGACCGGCTGGCGCAGACCGTGCAGCGGGTGCGCGCACGCATCGACGGTGGTCGCGCCGACAGCGACGCGCTGGGCATGTTGCTGCGCGAATTGACCACAGCGTTGCCACGCAGGACCGCCGCCGAACCACTGGTGTGGCTGACGGCGAGTTCCGGCAACGCGACCCGGCTGATCATGGTCGACGACGTCCTGTATTTCCGAGCCGACCACAAGTACACCGTGGTGATGACCGCGGCCGGCGAATCGCTGCTGCGCAAACCGATCAAGGAACTGCTTGCGGTGCTGGACCCGGCGACGTTCAAGCAGATCCACCGTGCCACCATCGTCAACCTGAAAGCGATCGATTCGATCGCGCGCGACGACACCGGCAAGGGATTGCTCCGGCTCAAGTCGCGGCCGGAAACGCTGACGGTCAGCCAGCCGTTCATGGCGCTGTTCCGGAACATGTAGACGTCAGGAAGCGGGTGCGCGCAACACATGACCTCCGGCCCGCGCGCGACCCGTCCGTTGGCGCATGATCCCTCCACCATCCACGCACTGGAGCCTCCCATGCAGCGCCTTCTGCTCGCGACCTGTCTTGCCATCGCCACCGTCACCGTATCCGGCTGCGCCAGCATGGGCGGGGCGTCTTCGTCCAACATCGCTGCGGTGCTGGCAAGTCCGTCGCGCTCGGCGGCGGACCGGGAGCGCGATCTCCGCGACAGACCTGCCGAGGTGCTGGCGTTGGCCAGGTTCGAGCGCGGCGACGTCGTGGCCGACGTGCTGGCAGGGGGCGGCTATTACAGCGAAATCCTGTCGGGCATCGTTGGCCCGCAGGGGCGCGTGCTGCTGGTCAACAACCCCGGCTACGACAACTTCGGCAAGAAGGGGCTGGCCGAGCGGCTCGCCGACAACCGCTTGCCGAACGTCAGGCACGTGTCCGGCCCGAGCGATGCACTGGGCATGGGCGAGAACGCGCTGGATGGTGCGGTGATCGTGATGTCGTACCACGACCTGTACTGGGTGGACGAGAAGGAAGGCTGGCCCAGGGTCGATGCCGGCCAGTTCCTCGACCAGGTCACGCGTGCACTCAAGCCCGGTGGCGTGCTGCTGGTGGTCGACCACAGCGCGAAGGAAGGCACGGGCAGCAGTGCGGCGCAGGCGCTGCACCGCATCGACGAGCAGTTCGCGATCGCGGATTTCCGCAAGCATGGGCTGAAGTGGGAAGCGTCCATCCCGGTGCTTCGCAATGCCGCTGACGACCGCAGCCTCAGCGTGTTCGACAAGGCCATCCGCGGCAAGACCGACCGCTTCGTCCACCGCTATCGCAAGCCGTGAGGCATCGCCGCGCTGCGCGGCATTGTCGTACTCCATGAAAATGCGCGGTCAGACGGTGCTGGCCGCGCCTGCGCCCAAATCACGTTGCCTGTCTGAAACCCATGGAGTGCAAGGATGAACGATCCCCGCACGCGCCAGCCATTGTCGGTGGTGTGGCGCCTGCTGGCCCTGGTGCTGGTGTTGCCGGTGCTCGCGATTGGCGGGTGGTTGCTCTATCGCAGCGACGCCGGCATCGGCACGGGCCTCGCCGAGTTGGCGAGTGGCGAGTCACGCACGCTGTGGCCGATGGCCCCGGCAGGGGAGCCGCTGCGTACCGACCAGGGCGGCACTGATCGCGTTTACATCCTTGCCACGCAGGCGGAGCGGATCGTGCCGTTGCGGCTGCGCAATGTCACCCCACGCCCGCCGCGGCAAATGTTGCACGTCGACCTGTGGGCGGTGGATGCGGTGACGGCGAAGCTCGCCTGGCGCAAACGCCTGCGCACGTACGAAGGCGCGTCGCGCGAGGGCATCGACCTGCGTTCGTTCGACATGTTCGGCGCCGATGGCGGCACCTTGTGGCTCAGCGCGCGCGAGCCGCTGGCAGTCGCGTTGTCCGATGGCCGCATCCTGGCCGACGGCGCGCGTATCGACGCGGTCA
>JBDSEX010000156.1:0-3813 GCA_039919835.1 Luteimonas sp. | reverse complement strand
CGTTGTTGACCATGGCTGGCTGCCAGTAGTCCTGGTAGGCATTGGTCTGCGCTCCGGTGCCATGGACGAAGGCGACGCCGGTGATATCAGCGGCAAAGGTGGGTGCGGTGGCCATCAAGGCCACTGCCCCCAAGGCTGTCCCTGCGGCCATCCTAGCCAGATGCCGGCCGTGCTTACGATTTCGCATCGGTGATCTCCCCATCACAACGCGGCCGTCGACGTCCGCCGCTAACGTCCTGCCCGCACCGTCCCCAAGCGTTGCGTGGGATCGAGCATACCGATACGTATGGGTATGTCATGCCGCGCTGCGGCATCTTCGGGTTCGTCGCATGGAAGTTGGAGTGGGGTCCCGCCCACTTGTTAGAAGCGTTTCGAAGCACGCAGGCATGACGAACAACGGCGCTGGTTCAGAGCTCGACCGAATTCAGAACTCCAGGTCCAATGCCGCGCAAAGGTAATCGACGAAGGGCGCGAGTGCGGCCAGATCCTTCGCCAATGCCTGCCGCAACTTCGGACCAAGCATCACCGCATCGTCGATTGCGCGAAACGCCACGAAATTCTTGCGTTTCAGGTCATCAACGTATGGAAATTCCGGCGGAAAATCGCGCGGCGGGCGCACCAGCATCTCGTCGTCATCCAGATCGAAACGTCGCCGGAAGGCGGGATCGTGTGCGGCGGCTTTCCAGCCGCCGGGGTTGTCGAAGATGAAACGGCGAACACCGCGCAAGGTCGATGGTTGCGGGTGCCACATTCCCGCGCCAACGAAACAATTGCCAGGTTGCAGGTGCAGGTAGAACGACGGCGCCTCCAGCTGCCGTCCTCGTGCATGGAACAGCCGCGCGCCCTGCCATGCCTTGTACGGCGCCTTGTCGTTGGCGAAGCGCGTGTCCCGCTGGATGCGGAACAGCGAGCCGCCAACCGTCTTGGGCTCGGCGCGATAGTGTTCGCTGACCTCGGCAAGGTCCGGCTGCAGGTCCGTCAGCAACGACCGGAACGGATCGCGCACATGTGCGTCGTATTCAGTCTTGTGCGCATGGAACCAGGCACGATTGTTGTTGCGCGCCAATGCGCGCAGGAACTTGTAGGTCTTGTCGCTGAAATATTTCGTCATGCATTCTGTCCCGTGCAGCGGACCCTGGTTGTCAAGTCATTGGCGCGATACGTCGCGTGCCATTGGCCCGCTCACCGTCGTCATGACGCCGGGGTGGGCCAAGGCAAAACTACGATTCGAGATCCGCCCGCAGCGCATGGCCCCAGGATTGAAGACGGTCAAGCAGCGCAAGTTTTTCACCATCGGCTGCATGCAAGATCCGGGACGCGGCGATTTCCGCATCGAACTGCACGAAGGTGAATTCCGACAGGCTGCCGTCGTCGCACAAACGCCGACGCCGGTAATCATCCCAGCGCGCGTGTTCCTCCTGCGTCAACGTGTCGGGCCAGTTGCGGGCGCGGTAGCGGAACAGCAGTTCGGGCAAGCGGACATCCTCGAACCCGAAGTCGCGCTGGCCCAGCGCACCCGGCGGGACCGAGCGTACCGTCGTCAGTTTTTTCCTGTCCGCATCGCAGATGAAGCCATCATAGAGGGAGGCATCGGAGTCACTTCCCTCGCGCGCTCGCTCGCTCGCATAAACCCGCCGTACTTTTTCCGCAAGCATCGGCCCGGCTGACCGCAAGCGCTCCGCACGTTCCTGTACGAGGACAGGATCGATCTGCAGGCGCGTGAAATCTCCCGCACGCAGATGCGCCCACGCCACGAGCGACGGGCACTTGTTGAGATGGACTTCTTTCAGAGCGATGCGGGTTTCACCATCCGGCAGGTCGGCCGCCGGCGTGTACAGGCGGTCGGTGATCTCGTCCGGGCCGAGCGCGAGCAAGCGTTCGGGATCATCGGCAAGATCGAACACGATCACACGGCTGTCGATGCGCGGATGCCGCGCGATCGGCAGCACCGGCGCCGCGCTCATGCGGCTGGCGGGGTAGCGCTGCGAGACATGCAGCACCGGTGTCATGGCGATGCTGTCGAGCATCCGCGCAACGAAGCGCTTGTCGCGCAGGCTGAGGGCGTAGTCCCAGAACCGGGGCTGCGCATGCTTGAGTTTGCGCGCAAGCCCGATCAGCGCGCGCACGTCGGACAAAGCTTCGTGCGCGTCGCCGCTGCGCACGCCGTTCACTTCGGCCAGGTGCTCCAGCCGGAATGACGTAAAGCCATCCTCGCGACGCGGCCACTCCAGCCCCTCCGGGCGCAGTGCGTGAGCCAGCCGCATCACATCGAGCAGATCCCAGCGTGAATTGCCGCCGCGCCATTCGCGCTCGTAGGCATCATGGAAGTTGCGGAACAGGCCATGGCGAATGAATTCATCATCGAAGCGCAACGAGTTGTAACCCAGGGTGCAGGTCTCCGGGCGCGCCATCTCGTCGACAATGCGCCCAAAGGCTTCGGCTTCATTCAGACCGTCACGCAGGGCATCCTGCGGCGCGATGCCGGTGATCAGCGTCGCAACGGGGGAGGGCAGCAGGTCGTCGGCGGGTTTGACGTAAAAACTGATCGGCTCATCGATCTGGTTGAGGTCGGTATCGGTACGGATGGCGGCGAACTGCGCGATGCGCGAGCGGCGCGGGTCGGCGCCGAAGGTTTCCAGGTCGTAGAAGAGAAAGCTGGCGGCCATTCAGTGCGCGGTCTCGAGCGCCGGCAGGACGCGGTGCACTTCTGCATCGATCCAGTTCCAGTCGAGGCTGTCGAGCGTGCCGTGGCCGCGCGTGGCATCGACCAGCAGGGCGCGCTGCAGGCGCCCGCGCTCCAATGCGACGGCATAGGGCAGGCGGCGGAACGTCACCATCGTGTAGCGCGGCACGAACCGGTCCGGATGCCGCTGCGCCAGCTGGAGTTCGAGTTCGCGTTGCAGCAGGTAGTCGGCGTCGTCCACGCGGCTGCGCATCTCGAGATAGTTTTCAAGCGCCATCGCCTGGATCGCCGCCGCGTTGGGGCGACGTTCGGCCTCGAACGCCGCAAATGCGAGCGACAGGTCGGTTTCACCTTCCAGGTGCGCGGCGAGCGCGACGCAATCCTCGAACGCGCAATTCATCCCCTGGCCATGGAACGGCACCATCGCATGTGCCGCGTCGCCGAGCAGCACCGCGCTTCCATCAATGTGCCAGCGGTCGAGGTACAACGTGGCCAGCAGCCCAGCGGGATTGTGCTCGAAATCTTCTTCGAGGCGCGGAATCAGCGGCAACGTATCGGTGAAGTCGCGCTCGAACAGGGCGCGCGCCTGCGTGCCGTTGCACACGGTGTCGAAGCCCGGATCTCCCGCGTTGGGCAGGAACAGAGTGACAGTGAAGGTCTTTTCGTCATTGGGCAGTGCGATGCACATGTAGTTTCCGCGCGGCCAGATATGCAGCGCGTTGGGCTCGATCCGGAATCCACCGCCGTCCGACGGCGGAATCTCCAGCTCCTTGTAGGAGTGGCCCAACGGTTCGAATCGTTCGCCGAGATCGGTGTGTTCATTCATGAAGCCGCGCAACGCAGAGCCGGCACCGTCGGCGCCGAGCAGTGCAACGAACTCGATCTCGCTGCGCGCGCCATCGCGATCGTCGACGAATCGGGCCGTGCGCGCATCGAAATTGACCGCGTCCAGCCTGCGATCGAAATGCAACATCGCGCCAGCGGCCTGTGCGGCATCCAGCAGGGTAATGTTGAGTTCGCCGCGGCTCACCGACCAGATGACCTCGCTATCGTCCTTGCCGTAACGCTGCAGCTGCTGCGTGCCATCGGCGAAATGCACCATGCGGCCGCGCATCATCACTGCCCGGTCC
>JBDSEX010000148.1:0-6386 GCA_039919835.1 Luteimonas sp. | reverse complement strand
GATGCGGAGATCCTTGAGGTAGCGTTCCACGTCCGACAGCGGGATCGCATTGATCGGCGCGTCAGTGCGCGGACCCGGCTGCATGCCGAGTCGATCCAGGTACGCCAGGCTGATCACATCCCCCGGGTAGATCAGGTGGGGGTTGCGGATCTGCGGATTGGCCTGCCAGATTTCCGGCCACAGCCATGGGCGCTTGAGGAAGCGTCCGGCGATGTCCCACAACGTGTCGCCGCGGACCACCACATAGGTATCGGGATGACCACCCCGGAATTCCTGCGCGGCAGCATAGCTGGCCACAGTGAGCGCCGCGACGACGAAGGTCGTGCGCAGCCCTTGAGAAAAGCGCTTAAACATCGCGGCCATCTGCCCGCTCCCCATAGAGTTTTCCCCGTTTTGCCGGGTCAATATAGCCCACAACGGGCGGGCCGTTGCAAGCGGGCGGCGTTACAATCCCCTCACTGCGCTTGCGGTTGTGACCGCCGCCACCATTTCGTTTGCCATGGCCCTGCTCCCGATCCTCGAGTTTCCCGACCCCCGCCTCCGCACCAAAGCCGTGCCGGTCGATGCTGCGAGCGTCACCGAACCGTCTTTCCAGCAGCTGCTCGACGACATGTTCGAGACGATGTATGCCGCTCCGGGCATCGGACTGGCAGCCAGCCAGGTCGATGTCCACCAGCGCTTCATGGTCATCGACGTGACCGAGGAGAAGGACCGGCCCCTGGTGTTCGTCAACCCGGAAATCCTGTCCAAGGCCGGCGAGCAGGTCTACCAGGAAGGCTGCCTTTCGGTGCCCGGCATCTTCGCCGACGTGACCCGCGCCAACGAGATCCAGGTTCGCGCCATTGGCCGCGATGGGCAGCCGTTCGAGTTGAGCATCGACGGCTTGCTGGCCGTCTGCATCCAGCACGTGATGGACCATCTCAATGGCGTGCTGTTCGTCGATTACCTCTCGCCGCTCAAGCGCGAGATGGTGCGGAAGAAGCTGGCGAAACTGCGGAAGCTGGCTACGGACGCCGCGTAGCATTCGGGATTGAAAGGTGGCGGTTGTCCAGACCATCGTCGCCGAGCGCTTTCCTCCATAACGTCAAAACCAGGGCATGCATGTCACTCAGGATCGTCTTCGCCGGCACGCCCGACTTTGCCGTGCCCAGCCTGCGCGCCGCCGCTCAGCGCAATGAAATCGTCGCGGTCTACACGCAGCCCGATCGTCCCGCGGGTCGCGGACGCGGGTTGACGCCCTCGCCGGTCAAGCTGGAGGCGGTCAAGCGCGGTATTCCGGTCCTGCAACCCGAATCGCTGAAATCCGAGCGCGCGCGGGATGCATTGCGTGCGCTCAAACCCGACCTGCTGGTCGTCGTCGCCTATGGCCTGATCCTGCCGCAGGCCGTGCTGGATATTCCCGCCTACGGTTGCTGGAACGTGCACGCATCGCTGCTCCCGCGCTGGCGCGGCGCGGCGCCTATCCAGCGCGCGATCGAGGCGGGCGACACGCAGACCGGCGTGTGCCTGATGCAGATGGCGACGGGGCTCGACACCGGCCCGGTGCTGTTGAAACAGGCCATCGCCATTGGAGAAAACGACACCGGCGGCCAGCTGCACGAGCGCCTGGCGCAGCTCGGCGCGCAGACCCTGGCCGATGGCCTTGGCCTGTTGCGCGCCGGCATGCGCCCGGTCCAACAGCCGCAGCCGGACACCGGCGTGACCTATGCGCACAAGCTCGACAAGGCCGAAGCAAGGCTCGACTGGTCAAAGTCCGCCGTGGCACTCGCCAACAAGGTGCGTGCGTTCAACCCTTGGCCGGTGGCAGAAGCGGAACTGGCGGGCGAACGCATCCGCATCCACGGCGCGGTCGCGTTCCCACTCCTGCACGGGAAACCGGCGGGCGACGTGCTCGCGGCGGGGCGGGACGGCATCGACGTGGCGTGCGGCGACGGCGCGTTGCGCATCCGCGTGTTGCAGCGCGAAGGCGGCAAGGCCATCACCGCCGCGGATTACCTCAACGCACGTCGCGACCTGGCACTTCCGGGCCGAAGCGCGGCATGAGCGGATCGGCATCGCGCGCCGCCGCGGCGCGCGTGATCAATGCCGTTCTGCATCGCGGCCGCTCGCTGAAAGGCGAGCTCAAAAGGGCCCTGCCGCAACTCGACGATGTGCGGGACCGCGCGCTGGTTGAAGCGATCGCCTTCGCCGCGTTGCGCAACCATGCGCGTTACGCCGCCGCATTGGATGCGTGGACGCCCAAACCGCTCGGCCGGCGCGACGACGAACTTCGCGCCTTGCTGTATGTCGGCCTCGCGCAGATCGACAGCCTGAAATTGCCGTCGCATGCCGCGGTCGATGCGACCGTGGAAGCGGCGCGTGAGCTCAAGCGCGCGCACCAGTCCGGCCTGGTCAACGCATTGCTGCGCCGCGCACTGCGCGAGGGCGTGCCGCAAACCGATGCCGCAGCAGCATGGCCGGCATGGCTGCTAAACCGTTTGCGTACCGACTGGCCTGCGGATGTCGACGCCATCGTCGTACACAGCGCGCAAGCCGCGCCGACGTGGCTGCGCGTCAATCCGGCGAAAGGTTCGCGGGATGCTTATCTGGAACGTTTGCGCCACGCCGGAGTCGCTGCCGTTGCGCACGCGGCGCTGCCCGACGCGCTGCGGATAGACGGTTCCATCGCCATCGCCTCGCTCCCCGGTTTCACCGACGGCGCTGCCTCGGTGCAGGACGGCGCGGCCCAGGCCGTGGCGGATGCGTTGGACCTGCCCGCCGGCGCGCGCGTGCTGGATGGCTGCGCCGCGCCAGGCGGCAAGTCGGCGCATCTTCTGGAACGCGATCCGGTCGTGCGGCTGACCGCGACCGACATCGACGCGAAACGGCTGCGCAAGGTCCGTGAAACCTTCGCGCGCCTCGGGATCGGCGCGGAGGCCGCCTTCCACGCGGCCGATGCGACCGATCCTTCGCCGTGGTGGGATGGCACGCCGTTTGACGCCGTGCTGATCGACGCGCCGTGCTCGGCCACGGGCATCGTGCGCCGGCAGCCCGACATCCTGCTGCACAGGCGTGAAAGCGACCTGCCGGCGCTGGTCGCGTTGCAGGCGCGCCTGCTCGATGCGCTGTGGCCGCTGGTAAAACCCGGCGGCGTGCTGGTGTATGCGACGTGTTCGATCCTGCAGGATGAAAACGCGCGGCAGGTCGATACGTTTCTTGCACGCACGGACAATGCATCGGCCGAAGGACTCGACGAGCGCTTCGGCCGTGCCAGCGGCGCGGGCAGGCAACGGCTGCCCGGCGAGGATGGGATGGATGGATTTTTCTATGCGCGGTTGCGCAAACGCAGTTGATGCGTAAACCAGCGAGCACGGCGTTGGCTCGTCATGCCATGAGGCGGAAACGCGTGCCAAAATAACTCCATGCCATGCACTCCTTCGATCTGGCGTCGCACCGGCACGGATTGCTGCTCTCTCGGGGATCACTATCAGGGACGACTTGGTGCACCAATACTCGCGGCGACTGCATAGCCACTGACATGGGCTAACGTTGACAGCCATGACGATCGACTCCGGACAACGCCGCCAGCTCCTCTGGTTCTTCGCCCTCGCATTCGTGCTGATCGCCGCCGGCATCGGCCTGCGCGAACCCTGGCCGGCCGACGAGCCGCGCTTCGTGCTTGTGGCCAAACAGATGTGGGAATCGGGCGAATGGCTGTTCCCGCATCGCGGCCGCGAGCTGTACCCGGACAAGCCGCCGCTGTATTTCTGGCTGCTCTGCATGGCCTATGCCGTCGTGCGCGACTGGACGTGGGCATTCCTGCTGCCATCGTTGCTGGCTGCACTGGGCACGCTGGCGCTCACGTACGACCTGGGCCGACGCCTGTGGTCGCATCGCGCCGGCATGTACGCCGCGATCGCGGTTCTAGCCGCCGCGCAGTTCATGTACCACGCCAAGCGTGCGCAGATCGATCCGGTGGTGACCGGTTTCATCACGCTCGGCGTGTACGGCATCCTTCGCCATACGCTTCCCGGCCCTCATTGGCGGTGGTACTGGATCGGCTGTTTCGCGGCTGGGCTTGGCGTCATCAGCAAGGGCGTCGGCTTTCTCGCATTGCTCGTGTTGCTTCCGTACGCGTGGATGCGCTGGCGCCGCTGGCCTGGCCTGACGTCACCCGGCGCAGGCCATGGCGGCCATTGGGCGCTCGGCGCGGCCGCCTTTTTCGGCGCGATCGCGTTGTGGTTCGTGCCAATGCTGGTGACGGCGCTCACCAGCGGCGACCCCGGGCATCGCGCGTATCTCGACGAACTGCTGTTGCGGCAAACCGCGACGCGCTACGCGAGCGCGTGGCACCACCAGCAACCGCCGTGGTATTTCCTCGGCGTGATCGCGGGGTTCTGGCTGCCGTTCTCGCTGGCGCTGCCCTGGCTGCTGCCGCGTTGGCGCGATGCCTTTCGCATGCGCGACGCCAAGGTCTGGATGCCGCTGGCGTGGACGCTGCTGGTGCTGGCGTTCTTCAGCGCCAGCGCCGGCAAGCGCGACATGTACATCCTGCCGACGCTGCCGATGGTGGCGCTGGCGGCCGCGCCCTACCTTGAGTCCATCGCCGCTTCGAAACGGTTTCGCGCCCTGCTTCTCGCCTTCGTCGCGATATTGGGGGTGACCTTCATCGCCGCCGGCGCTCTGGCGTTGGCGGGCGAACCGCAGTTCGAACTGAAGCTGGAAGCCGAGCGTGGCCTGCCACCCGCAGCAAATCTGCTGTGGTGGCTGCTTGCAACCATTGGCGCGGCCATGCTGGTCGCGCTCACCACCTCGCGCCGCGGCTCACTCCGCGCGTGCGCGATCGCGCTGTCGTTGCTGGTCGTCGCCTTGTTCCCCGGCACCGCGCTGCTGCTCGACGATGAGAATTCAGCGCGCGGCGTGATGACGCGCGCGCGGGCGATGGCGGGCGCGCGGACCGAGATCGGCCTGGTCGCGTGGAAGGAACAGAACCTGCTGCAGGCGATCGGGCCGGTCACCGAGTTCGGGTTCAAGCGCACGCCCGCCGCGCAATTCGCCGAGGCCGCAGCGTGGCTCCACGCGTCGCCACGGTCGCGGCGATTGTTCGTGCTCGACGAGGCCATCGGTGCGTGCGCGCGGCGTGTCGAGCGGCAGCTCGTCGGTACGGCCAATCGGCGCCAGTGGTATTTGCTGGATGCGACAACCGTTCCGCCGGGTTGCGGGATCGATCCATAGCGTCGTCGCGGGAGCCGTGGCAGGGGGGGTTCGTCGAATGTGCATCCCATCAGAGATCTGCGGGGTTCCGCTCTACGGCTGGAGTGAAGATCCGTTGCCGGGAGCCAAGCCCAGCAAGTCGTATTTGAGTTTCGCGTAACGCGCGTGCAGCCAGTGAAAACGCAAACCCTGCGCGCAGTCGATGAAACCGCAGCGGAATACCACGTTCTTCAATAGATAGGCCATTGCAGCCAGCGCGCCACGTCCCGGCCACGTGGTCCTGCCGCGCCGCTTCTGTTCGGCCGCCCATAGGCGCGCATAACCTTGCAGTTTTTCCCAATATTCCTCGCCGCTGCGCGCGGTGTCGTGCTCCAGCACGACGCTGGAGACGCGCACGCGGCTGTTGGTGACATCCAGGTATTCATGCACCGGCTGCAGCACGTGTCGATGGTGCCCTCGGAACAGCCGCTGGATGGGTTCGCTGGAGAAGCTGCCGGCGCGCAGACGATGCCCAAGGAAACGCGTGCAGCGCAGCAGCAGCCAGACATCCGCCTGCTCGATCCCGTCCGCGAACAGCTCGCGCAGCGCCTGTTGCGCGGCCGGTTCCAGCCACTCGTCGGCATCCAGCAACAGCACCCACGGCTGCGACGCCAGCGCGATGGCCGCGTTCTTCTGTTCTGCGAATCCAGACCAGTCGCGATATTCGACCCGCGCACCGAGTGTGTGGGCGATGGCAACGGTGTCGTCGGTCGAGCCCGAATCCAACACGATGACTTCCGCGCAGACCGCGCGCATCGACGCGATGCAGCGGCCGATGCGGTCGGCTTCGTTTCGGGTGATGACCACTCCGGACAATGGCAAGGCTGCGGACATGCAAGAGTCCAGGTGAACACGCCGCGAGTATAGGCAACGAGCCACTGCCCCTTCTGGCAGGCGCGTCGTTGGGCGCCACGAATCATCCGGTAGGACAGCACGCGCCCGTGGATCGCACCTGCCGTGCCGTTCGCGCCGCTAGACTCGAGCCATGACCGAAGCGTCCTCGCGAGCAAACGACGTTCCCCCGCCCCGCGTCCTGCACTTTGTCACCGGGGGGTTTTCCGGCGGCGCGACGCAGGTGGCGATCGCGCTGGTCAACGCCGCGAGCGACAGCGGGCGCATCGAACCGTTGCTGGTGTTGCGTCGAAAGTGGCGCA
>JBDSEX010000123.1:0-6642 GCA_039919835.1 Luteimonas sp. | reverse complement strand
TCATGCGCAACTCGGTGGTGAAGCGGTGCTGTTCGATGATGTCGACCCTCAGGTCGAGGCCATCGCCAATGCTGGAGGTGTAAAAACCGGGCACCAGATCCGCCGGCTCGAACAGGCGCGTCAGCTTGCCGAAATTCTCCGCGTACAAGCCCATCAGCCAGCCGAAGCGGCTGATCCGTGGAACGCGGGTGGCGCGGGCGATCGTGGTGGGCACGGCCCGATGCTACACGCGAAAAATACTTTGCGGCAGCATTGACGAATGCCGCAAGCGCGCCTAACGTATTGGTCTCCGCGAATGGTTCAGCGTTCGTGCGACCAGTGTGTGTTCACCGTCGATTCAATCCGGTCAGAACATCTCGCGATGAATTCCCAGCGTCGTCAAAACCTTGCTTGCGATCTCCTCGATCGAGGTGTGAGTGGTGCTCAGGGTGGGGATGCGTTCGGCGCGAAACAAGGTTTCAGCTGCCGCCACTTCGCGCTTGCAGGTTTCCAGTTCCGCATAGCGCGAATTCGGACGCCTCTCCTGTCGGATCTGTTGCAGGCGGATTGGATCGATGGTCAGTCCGAACAGTTTCGCGCGATGGGCCTGCAAGCGTTTTGGCAGGCGATCGTGTTCGAGATCTTCTTCCGTCAACGGATAGTTCGCCGCGCGCACGCCGTAGTGCAGCGCCAGGTACACGCAGGTCGGCGTCTTCCCGGCACGCGACACCGCCACCAGGATCAGGTCAGCCTCGTTGTAGTCGATGCTCATGCCATCGTCGTGGGTCAGCGCGAAATTCATTGCGTTGATGCGCCGGTGGTACGCCTCGAAGTCGGCCATGCCGTGCGCCTGCCCGACGCGCGACTGGCGTTGCGTCCCGAGTTCGCGCTCCATCGGCTCGATGAACGGAGCGAATACGTCCAGCATCAAAGCACCGCTCTCGGCAACGATCGCGCTGAGCATCGGATCCACGCACGAATTCACGACCACCGGCCGCACCCCATGACGCTCGCCCGCCGCCCGGATCGTATCCGCCGCATCGCGCGCCTTGTCGGCCGTATCGACGAACGGGATGCGGTCAGTGACGAAATGATGGTCGGTGAACTGGGTGAGCAAGCTGTGGCCAATGGTCTCGGCAGTGATGCCGGTTCCATCTGACAGGTAGAACACCGGGCGCGAAACGGTCATTCAATGGACTCCATGCTCAAGCCGCGAGCGCCGCGACGGACTGGCTTGCTAAAATACGGGTTCGGATCCGCCCTGTCAGGCCTTCCCTTCCGCAAGACCAAGATTTTCCTCGAAGTTCAGCCGAAAACCCCTGGAGTGCCTGTCCTTTGAGCGCCAACATCCTGTGGCTGCACGACCTGCGCCTGACCGATCTCGCCCAGGTGGGCGGCAAGAACTCCTCGCTCGGCGAGATGATCGGCAACCTCGCCAAGCTTGGCGTCTCCGTGCCGGGCGGGTTCGCAACCACCGCCGACGCCTTCAAGGCGTTCATCGCGCACAACAACCTCCACCAGCGCATCTTCGACAAGCTGGCGACGCTCGATGTCGAAGACGTGGCGGCGCTGGCCCTGGCCGGTGGCGAGATCCGCGGCTGGGTGATCGACGCGCCGTTGCAGCCAGACCTGGATGCGGATATCCGCACCGCGTACCACCAGCTCGCCAATGAAAACGGGGGTGGTGATGTTGCTGTAGCCGTGCGCTCGTCCGCGACCGCCGAAGACCTCCCCGACGCAAGTTTTGCGGGACAGCAGGAAACCTTCCTCAACGTCACCGGCGAGGATGACGTGGTGCGCAAGGTCAAGGAAGTATTCGCGTCGTTGTACAACGATCGCGCGATTGCGTATCGCGTGCATCACGGCTTCAAGCATGAAGACGTCTTCCTCTCGTCGGGCGTGCAGTTGATGGTGCGTTCGGATGTCGGCAGCTCCGGCGTGCTGTTCACGCTTGACACCGAGTCTGGGTTCCGCGAAGTGGTGTTCATCACCTCGAGCTATGGCCTTGGCGAGAACGTCGTGCAGGGCGCGGTCAATCCTGACGAGTTCTACGTCTACAAGCCGACCTTGATGCGGGACAAGCCGGCGATCCTGCGCCGCTCCCTCGGCAGCAAGCAGATCCGCATGGTCTATTCGGACGCGCCGGGCGAAAGGGTCCGCAATGAAGATACGCCCACGGAAATGCGCCACCGATTTTCAATCTCCGATGACGATGTGCATGAACTTGCACGGCAGGCACTGACCATCGAAACGCACTACGACCGTCCGATGGACATCGAGTGGGCCAAGGATGGCGTCAGCGGCAAGCTTTTCATCGTGCAGGCGCGTCCTGAGACGGTGAAGTCGCGCGGGCATACGACCCAAATCGAACGCTTCCACCTGCAGCAACGCGGCCCCGTCATCGCCGAGGGCCGCGCCATCGGGCAGAAGATTGGCAGCGGCACCGCGCGCGTGGTGCGCACGCTGGCCGACATGGCGCGCGTGCAGCCCGGCGACGTCCTGGTTGCCGACATGACCGATCCCGATTGGGAGCCGGTGATGAAGCGTGCCGCAGCCATCGTCACCAACCGCGGCGGACGCACCTGCCATGCCGCGATCATCGCGCGTGAGTTGGGAGTACCGGCGGTGGTGGGTACCGGCAACGCGCTCGATACGATCGTTGACGGCGACGACGTGACGATCAGTTGCTCTGAGGGCGATACCGGTTTCATCTACGCCGGGCGACTGCCGTTCGAGCGCATCACCACCGATCTCAAGGACATGCCGCCGGCGCCACTCAAGATCATGATGAATGTCGCCAACCCGGAGCGCGCGTTTGATTTCGCCATGCTGCCGAACGCCGGCATCGGGTTGGCGCGGCTCGAAATGATCATCGCCAGCCATATCGGCGTGCATCCCAAGGCGTTGCTGGAATATGACCGGCAGGATGCGGATACGAAGAAAAAAATCGACGCCAGGATGGCGGGGTATGCAAGCCCGGTCGACTTCTACGTCGATCGCCTCGCTGAAGGGATCGCCACGATCACGGCATCTGTCGCGCCGCACCCGGTGATCGTGCGCCTGTCGGATTTCAAGTCGAACGAATACGCAAACCTGATTGGCGGCGCGCGCTACGAACCGCATGAAGAAAACCCGATGATCGGCTTCCGCGGTGCCAGCCGCTATGTCGACGCGTCGTTCAAGGACGCGTTCGCGCTGGAGTGCCGCGCGGTGCGCAAGGTTCGCGACGAAATGGGGCTGACCAACTGCTGGATCATGATTCCGTTCGTGCGCACGCCGGACGAAGGCCGCGCAGTGCTGCAGGTCCTGGCCGAGAACGGCATCCGGCAAGGCGAAGGCGATCTGAAGATCATCATGATGTGCGAGGTGCCGTCGAACGCTTTGCTGGCCGACGAGTTCCTGGACATCTTCGACGGCTTTTCGATCGGTTCCAACGATCTGACGCAGCTGACGCTCGGGCTGGACCGCGACTCTGCCATCGTCGCGCACTTGTTCGATGAGCGCGATCCGGCGGTCAAGAGGCTGCTCTCGATGGCGATCAGCGCCGCTCGCGCCAGGGGCAAATATGTCGGCATCTGCGGACAGGGTCCGTCGGACCATCCTGATCTCGCGATCTGGTTGATGGAACAGGGGATCGAGTCGATGTCGCTGAATCCGGATACCGTGGTGGACACATGGTTACGGCTGGCGAGGTCCAAGGCAGCTGCATAGTGCTTGCGCCGCGCTTCTCCGCGCTGCTGCCCTCCTGTTGGCGGCAGCGTAAAGCCTTTATGGTTACTTGAGCGTGGCGCCCGTTTTCGACAGCCACGGGTGGATTTCGCAAGCGAGTCGTCCTGCCGCAACCGCGGGATCGTCCGCGCACATTTTTTCCGCTGCGGCGCGATCGGCGACGTCGAGGATGAAGAGGCCGCGCCAATCGCCGTCATCAGTAAACGGTCCAGCAACCTGCAACTGGCCGGACTTGGCGTACGTCTCGATGTTGGCCATGTGCCCAGCCTGAAGCGTGTCCGACTCTTCCGCCGACTGGTCGCGTTTGACGCCCTTTTTCAACATCACGAACCAGTACTGTTTCATTCCAGGCGGCAGCTGCGCCGCAACGGACTTGGTTTCAGCTGCTCGCGCAGCCTGCGTCTGCGCCGACACGAAGCCGGTGGCCATTGCAATTGCAGCGGTCAACCCAAACAGCAGCGTTTTCATCGTGATGTCCCTACAGGTTCTCAGCCGGCGCGAATGCGCCCATCGAGGTACGGTAATGGCGCAGCTCATCGATCGAGTCGCGGATGTCGCTCAGTGCGGTGTGCGCCGACTCCTTGTTGACGCCTGCCAGCACCTGTGGCGCCCACCGCCGCGCCAGTTCCTTCAACGTGCTGACATCCAGATTGCGATAGTGGAAATGCTGTTCCAGCGACGGCATCAGCCGATGCAGGAAGCGGCGATCCTGGCAGATTGAGTTTCCACACATCGGCGAGGAATTCGCCGGCACCCATTCCTTGAAGAACGCCAGCGTGCGTGATTCCGCATCCTCCATGGTTACGGCGCTGTCGATGACACGCTGCCACAGGCCGGACCTGGCGTGCTGGTTGCGATTCCAGTCATCCATCGCCTCAAGTGCGGCGAGCGGATGAACGATTGCGATTTCAGGGCCTTCGGCCAGCACGTTGAGTTGCGAATCAGTGACGATGGTGGCGATTTCGATGATTGAATCGTTATCGGTATCGAGCCCGGTCATTTCCAGATCGATCCAGATCAGCCTGTCTTCGTGGCTGCGGCCCTGGTGGTTGATGTTGGCTGCCATGCGCTCGCGATCGTGGTCGGGTCGGCGCATCATATCGCAGCATTCTCATCGCCCTCTTCCAATGCCCGCCAACCCTGCCTTTGCCCACTACGCCGTACTGACGGCGATGCTCGCGCCGGCTTTTTTCCTGACTGCAACGGCGTCGTTGCTGATGTCCGCCAATAACCGGCTGTCGCGCATCATCGATCGCCTGCGTGTCGTGCTGGTTGAACTCGAAGAAACGGTGGATCCCGAATACCGGGCAGTGCTGGAGAAGCGCATCCTGATCCAGCGTCGCCGCAGCCTGCTGATCCTGCGTGGCAGTCAGTTGCTGTACGTCGCGATCAGTTCCTTCGTCGGCACCAGCCTCACGGTCGCCGGGGATGCATTCGTCGGCTATCGCTTCGGCGCCGCACCAACGGTGCTCGCGGTGCTGGGCGTGCTGGCGATGTTCGCCGCCAGCCTGTTCCTGGCGCGGGAGGCAACGCTTGCGGTCGCGGCCGTCAATGAGGAGATGGATCATCGCCACGCAATCGCCCGGATGCGCAAGCGGGCGGACACATCCCGCGACGCGCCCTCAGGCTAACGGCGCCTTGCCGCGCTTGCGGCGGAAGTAACTGGTCAGCCGCGCGCCGGCTTCCTCCGCCAGGACCCCACCCTGCACTTCCACGCGATGGTTATTCCGTGGGTCGGCCAGAAGGTTGAACACGCTGCCGGCTGCACCGGTCTTGGGGTCACTGGCACCGAACACGACGCGCGCGATCCGCGCATGCACCATGGCCATCGCGCACATGGCGCACGGCTCAAGCGTGACGTACAGCGTGCAGCCGAGCAGCCGGTGATTGCCCAGATGCTTGCCCGATTGCCGCATCGCCATGATCTCGGCATGCGCGGTCGGATCGTACTCGGTGATGTTACGGTTCCAGCCTTCGCCAATGACATCGCCAGCGGCATCGAGCAGGACCGCGCCGACAGGGATCTCGTCGTCCTGCCGTTCGGCGTGTTCGGCCAGCGCCAATGCTCGTCGCATCATGGCTTCGTCCGTCGGATGCTCGCTCATTCCCACTCGATCGTCGCTGGTGGCTTGCCGCTGATGTCATAGACAACGCGTGAAATTCCTCGCAGCTCATTGATGATCCGGTTCGATACCGTGCCCAGGAATTCGTATGGCAGGTGCGCCCAGTGTGCGGTCATGAAGTCGACGGTCTCGACGGCACGCAATGCGATCACCCATTCGTACGCACGCGCATCCCCCACCACGCCCACCGACTTCACCGGCAGGAACACCGCGAATGCCTGGCTGGTCTTGTCGTACAAATCGGCCTTGCGCAGTTCCTCGATGAAGATGGCATCGGCCTGCGCCAGCAGTTCGGCGTATTCGCGTTTCACTTCACCCAGGATGCGCACCCCCAGCCCGGGGCCCGGAAACGGATGGCGATAGACCATCTCGCGCGGCAGGCCGAGTTCGACGCCGAGACGCCGTACTTCGTCCTTGAACAGTTCGCGCAATGGCTCCACCAGGCCGAGCTTCATGTCCTCGGGCAGGCCACCCACGTTGTGGTGGCTCTTGATCACGTGCGCCTTTCCGGTCCTGCTTCCGGCCGACTCGATCACGTCGGGATAGATGGTGCCCTGCGCCAGCCACTTGGCGTTGGCGAGCTCCTGCGACTGCTCGTCGAAAATCTCGATGAACAGGTTGCCGATGATCTTGCGCTTGGCTTCCGGATCGGTGACACCTGCGAGCGCCGTGAAATAGCGATCGGCTGCATTCACGCGAATGATGTTGATGCTCAGGCCATTGTCGCTGGAGGCATCAGCGAACGCCGCCATCACCTGGTCACCTTCCTGCCAGCGCAACAGACCGGTATCGACGAACACGCAAGTCAGCT
>JBDSEX010000050.1:0-4565 GCA_039919835.1 Luteimonas sp. | reverse complement strand
GTGTCGATGTGTTGATGCACAAGACCGACGCGCTCTACTCGCGATTGGCAGCAGCGACGCCTGCGTCCCTACCCGGGCTGCCCATGACAAAAGCTGCGCAAACGGGCGATTGAATGTGTTCTCGGAGGTCAGCAGTGTTTTCTGCGCAGGTGCGACGGTGCGGGCCCCGGGCCGGAGGCAGGAAACAATGGCCCGGAAGGCGGGCGCGGCGGGCAATACAGCGACTCGGGCATTTGAGGGCCGGTAACTTCCGGCCTGTGCGGGATTGACGATCAAAAACGGATCGGCCACCTCGGCGGCAGGCGGGGCCTGACGCTATGATCAGGGCATGAAGACAAAACCCGTCGTCCTCGCTGCCTGCATGTCGCTGCTCACAGCCACCGCTGCGCACGCACAGCAGGCCAAATTAACCGACTACACAAAAAGTTCCGGCAGTCCTCGCGCACCGGAACAGTTGGCCGTGATCTTTGAAAACGCCGACCTGCAATTTCGCGTCGATCCCGCCAAGCGCATGCTCACCGGCGACGCAGCGTTGACCTTCCAGGCTACCGCGCCGTTGTCGCGCGTCGCGGTCGACCTGGATCGCAATTTCGCCATCGCCTCCATCGCTGTCGATGGAAAATCGCTCGCCAGGAGCGCGTACGGCAATCCGGACGGACGCCTGTCGATCCTGTTGCCCAAGCCGCTTGCGGCGGGCGAGCGCACCACCGTGCGCATACGTTATTCCGGCAAACCCCATGTCGCGACACGCGCACCGTGGGACGGTGGGTTCGTGTGGGCAAAAGCGCCGACCGGCGAACCGTGGATCGCGACCGCGGTGCAGGGCGAGGGCTGCGACCTGTTCTGGCCGTGCATCGATCATCCACAAGGCGAGCCGTTGCGCGTGGACCAGCACATCACGGTGCCGTCGCCGCTGGTGGCTGCCGGCAATGGCATCGCGATGGGCATGCAGGAAGACAAGGGCTGGCGCACCTATCACTGGCGCGCCGAAAACCCGAATACCTACGCCATCGCGCTCAACATCGGGCCCTACGAGCTGTTGCAGGCCAATTACAGGAGCCGCTACGGGAACGTCATTCCGCTGCGTTTCTGGCACCTGCGCGGCAACGCGGCGCGAGCGCGCGAACTGTTCGCGGAATTTCCGCCGATGCTCGATTTCTTCGAAAGCACGATCGGTCCATATCCGTATGCGAGCGAAAAAATGGGCGTCGTGGAAACACCGCACCTCGGCATGGAGCACCAGACGATCAATGCCTACGGCAACGAATACAAGAAGAGCGAGTACGGCTACGACTGGCTGCTGCAGCACGAGTTCGCGCACGAATGGTTCGGCAACCAGCTGACGAATGCGGACTGGGACGACATGTGGCTGCACGAGGGTTTCGGCACCTATATGCAGCCGCTGTACATGCAAGCGCTGCGCGGCGACATGGAGTACCACGCGAACCTGATGAAGCAGCGCGCGGCGCTGATCAACAAGTTTCCGGTCGTGTCCGGCAAGCCGCACACCTCATCGGAGGTTTACGACGAGGCCACCGGGCCAGGGCATGATCTGTACTACAAGGGATCTCTGGTACTGCACACGCTGCGCGGGCTGATCGGCGACGAGGCTTTCTTTGATGCGACGCGGCAGGTCGTGTACGGGACGACGAAACCCGCGCCCGGTCAGTTCAAGCCGCGGTATGCGACAACCGCCGATTTCATTGCCGCCATTGGCCAGGCGACGGGCCGCGATTACCAATGGTTCTTCGATACTTACCTCTATGCGGCGGCCTTGCCTCAATTGCTGACGGTGCGCGACGGGGACGGCATGAGCCTGCGCTGGAAGACGGCAGGCGATCGGGCGTTCCCGATGCCGATCGAAGTTCGCGTCAACGGCCGTGACCGGACCTTGCCCATGAAGAATGGACAGGGCCGCATGGATTTTCCGGAAGGTGCGGTCGTGACCATCGACCCGCATTCGAAGGTGCTGCGTGAGCTGGCGCATGTCAATGCGTACCAGGCGGACATGAAAGCGCGCACCAAGGCTGCGGGGGGAAAGCCGCCGGTGACGCCCAACCGCAAGAATTGATGGCGCTCTTCGCAGGAGCCGCCTCAGTGGCGAGCTGATTCTCGCGTTCAATCAAGCCCGTGCGAGCGGCTTGAGAGGCTGCTACAGGGCTCCGTGCACGATCCATGACCGCGAGCGATGTAGCATCATCCCCTTCCAAATAGAGGATCACGCATGACCATCTCAATGCACGCCGCATCCGTGCCCGTCTTCAAACAGCTGCTCGGCGCACTGGATGAAATCCTCGCCAAGGCCGAAGCGCATGCGTCGGAGAAAAAGATCGACTCCAATGCACTGCTGCATGCCCGTTTGTTTCCGGATATGTTCCCGCTGGTCCGCCAGGTGCAGATCGCCTGCGATTTCGCCAAGGGCGTCTGCGCGCGCCTGGCTGGCGTTGATGTGCCCGTGTACGACGACAAAGAAACGACATTCGAGGAGTTGCGGGGACTCGTCGCCAAGACCATCGCCTTCGTCAGCGGACTCGATCCAGCCCAGTTTGCCGGCAGCGAAACGCGTGAGATCACCTTGCGACCGGGTACGCCCAAGGAACGAAAGATCGCCGGGCAGGCCTATCTTTTGAGTTACGGCCTGCCGCAATTCTTCTTCCACCTGACCACCGCGTACTCCCTGCTGCGCCACAACGGCGTGGAACTTGGCAAGAAGGACTACATGGGCGCGTTCTGATGAATGGACGGAAAGCCGGCGCGGCACGATGGCGCATCCTTTCCGACGGCAACATGGTCTATTAGGGAAACCTGCGGAGAGACAGCAATGAGAATCGGGACATGGACCTTCGGCGCGTTACTGTTTGGCATGGCGTTCCAAGCCTCCTCCGCCGAATCATGCTCCGCCCGCAGCGGCGCGACTGCCATGCCGCTGGTGGAGTTGTATACGTCCGAGGGTTGCAGCAGTTGTCCGCCGGCAGATCGCTGGCTGACGGGGCAACTGAAAGACCGGCGCGCCAACTGGCTGGCCTTCCACGTCGACTACTGGGACGACATCGGCTGGCCGGATCGTTTCGGTTCGCCGGCGCATTCGAAGCGGCAGCGGCAGCGCGTCGGTGCGCATGGCGGCGACACCGTGTACACGCCACAAGTGATGCTGGGCGCGGATGTGCGTGCTGCGTGGCGCGCAGGCACCCGCTTCGACAAGGCGCTGATGCTGCAATCGCGGCAACCCGCCACCGCAGGCCTGGCGATTCGGCTGCAGCCGGAGGGTGGTGATTGGCAGCTGCACCTGGGCGCGGCGCGCGCGAATGCAAATGCCGCGGCAGCGCAGGGCGACGGCGCACAGGTCTGGCTGGCGATGTATTCGGACGACCAGGTCACGCAGGTGCGGGCGGGTGAGAACCGTGGCAAAACGCTGCACCATGATCGCGTCGTGCGCCAGTTGTACGGCCCGTGGGTGTTGGGGCAAACCTTGTCGCAACACGTGCGGTTGAAGCCGGATGCGGGTCGCTGGGGCGTAACCGCATTCGTGCAGGATGGACAGGGCAACACGCTGCAGTCGTTGAGTCTCTCGCCGCAGGGTTGCGCCGCGCCACGTGGTTGATACAGCCCACCCGTAGAAGCAGTGCCCTCGAGTCATTGATGATTCAACCAACCGACCTTCTACGGATCAAGCTCCTCGCATGAACGACCGCAACCCCCAGGCCCAACAGATGGGCGATGAATCGATGGTGCGCAACCTGGCCCACCAGGCCGAGGCAATCTGGCCGCAGGAACAGCGATTGTTCGACCGCTACGACCTGTCTGGCCCAGTGCGCATCCTGGACCTGGGGTGCGGCACGGGTGAAATCACCCGTCGTCTCGCCACGCGTTATCCGCAGGCGACGCTGCTGGGCATCGATATCCTCGAAAGCAATCTTTCTTTTGCGAGGCGCGACAGCGCTGGATTTGCCGATCGCATCGCTTACCGCCAGGGTGATGCCTTCGCACTCGATGACGCCGACGCAAGCTTCGACATGGTGGTGTGTCGCCATATGTCGCAGGCGGTGCCGAATTTCCCGGCGGTCCTCGCCGAGATCACGCGCGTCCTCGCGCCCGGCGGCTGGCTGCACGTGCTGTCTGAGGACTACGGCATGCTGCACATGCCGGCGCATGCGCATGATCCAGATCGTTTCTGGAACGAGAACGCCGTTGCCTACCTGCAGACGGTCGGCTGCGATGGCCGCATCGGCCGGCATACGCCGCCGCTGTTCGAGGCTGCGGGCTATCGCGACATCGCGATGGACTTTGTCGTCGTGGACACCTTGCGTGTTGCACGGCCGACGTTTGCCGGCATTCTCCGCGCGTGGCGTGATGGCTATGCGGAATCGCTGGCGCAGGCATCTGGTCGTACGGTTGCTGCGGTGTCGAGTGATTTCGACGCGATGATCGGCGCGATCGAGACGCCGCCGCAGTATGCGGTGTGGCATGTGCCGGTCGTGAGTGGGCGGAAGGTTGCATAAGGCTTCTTGTTGCAGCTTTTGTTTCCTCTGATCCGACGGCCAGGGCTGACGATCTTTTTATTTCCT
>JBDSEX010000134.1:0-3243 GCA_039919835.1 Luteimonas sp. | reverse complement strand
GTCTCCTTGCGCGCCCGATCGCCTTTGTACATGGCACCGATCTGCGGCACGGTGACATGCGATTCGTCTATGACGAGCAGCGCGTCGGACGGCAGGTAGTCGAACAGAGTCGGTGGCGGCTGTCCCGGTGCCATGCCGGTGAGGTGCCGGGAATAATTCTCGATGCCGTTGCAGAAGCCGACCTCGGCCATCATTTCCAGGTCGAACTGCGTGCGCTGCGCAAGCCGCTGTGCTTCCACAAGCTTGTTCTGCGCGTAGAGCTGCTCGAGCCGCTCGCGCAGCTCGATCTTGATCGTTTCCACCGCCGACAAGGTGCGCTCGCGCGTAGTCGCATAGTGCGTCTTCGGATACACCGTATAACGAGGGACGCGCTGGGTAACGTGGCCGGTGAGCGGATCGAACAGCGACAGGCCTTCGATCTCGCCATCGAACAGTTCGATCCGCAACGCCTCCGAATCGCTTTCGGCTGGATGCACGTCCACGACTTCGCCGCGCACGCGGAAGGTGCCGCGCGTCAGTTCGAGCTCGTTGCGGCTGTACTGCAGCATGGTGAGATGGCGAATCAGCTCGCGTTGCTCGATGCGCTCGCCGCGCGACAGGATCAACCGCAGCGCCAGGTAATCCTCGGGCGACCCCAATCCGTAGATCGCCGAGACCGACGCCACCACGATCGCGTCGCGCCTCGACAGCAGCGCCTTGGTCGCGGCCAGCCGCATCTGCTCAATGTGGTCGTTGATCGCGCTGTCCTTCTCGATGAAGGTGTCGGACGCCGGCATGTAGGCTTCAGGCTGGTAGTAGTCGTAGTAGCTGACGAAGTACTCAACCGCGTTCCGCGGGACGAATGCCCGGAACTCCCCATAGAGCTGCGCAGCCAAGGTTTTGTTGGGCGCCATCACCAGCGTCGGTTTCTGCACGGCCTGGATGACATTGGCGATGGTGTAGGTCTTGCCCGAACCGGTCACGCCGAGCAGCGTCTGGTGCGCCAGCCCCGACTCGAACCCCGCGACGAGCTTGGCGATGGCCTGCGGCTGTTCGCCTGCGGGAGAGTATGGAGCGACCAGTTGGAACATGTCTGGAGAAGCAGGGACTGTAGAAGCAGGGCCCATAGAAGCGTTTGCGGAATGGATCGGTTCGTTCATTTTGATTCGCATCAGGACCTGTGAGAACCGAAACACAAGTGGTCGTACCCGCGAAGCCGTGGGCCGAGCAACTTGCGGCATTTAAAGCAAAGTGACCTGTTTCCCGCGCAGGAATGCCGCTCCAAAGCGAATCACAAAAGCAAAGTCACTGGTTCGCGCGTTCGAAGGATTCAGGACCAGAAGAGACGCATGTTCGGAATCGCGGCCTTCAGTCGGCGAGTTTAACTCCGCAGGAAATGGGGCCGCAGGAGAATTTTCCTACCCCGATGCCGGGACTTAGGCGATGTCGTTCACTCGCGCGCGACACGATCCTGTACCCCGGTCTCATGGAGTGCGACATGCATCGGACGGCAGCCGGATTCACGTTGATCGAGTTGATGATCGCCTTGGCCGTGATCGGTGTGGCCACCACGCTGGGTTTGCCTGCGTTGAGCGGCGCATTGCAGCGCGCACGGGTGTCGGCCGCCTCACATATGCTCACCGCCACGCTCGCCTCGGCGCGCAGCACAGCGGTCATGCACCAGGCACCAGTATCGGTCTGTCCGACAACACCCCAACGCCGTTGCCGGATGGACGGCATTTGGGAAGAGGGCTGGATGATGTTCATTGACCTCCATCGCACCGGCCAGCCCGAAGCGGATGGCGACATCTTGCGAATCGTCGACCCGCTGGACGAAGGCCTGATCCTCCGTGCCACGTCAGGACGAGACCGGGCACGCTTCCAACCAGACGGCCGCTCTACCGGCAGCACGCTCACCCTGAGCCTGTGTTCGAACGCCGATCGACGGCTGCTGGGGCGGGTAGTCCTCAACAACTGGGGGCGCGCACGCACCGAGCGAACGCCAAGCAAGGGCGCGATGTGTAACCACACCCGATGAGAAAGCAAGCACGCTCGCAGCCTTGGCTTTCAACGCAAGGGCGCTATTCCAGCAGTTCACACCTTTGAAGACATCGTGTGTGGATTCCCCCGCAGGGAATCAGAATCGTGAGCACTAAACGTAAAACTAGCGCAAATAAATGCCTCCCAGCTTGACCGCAGCCGGACACAGCCTAAAATGGCCGTCCCCGCCCGAATAGCTCAGCCGGTTAGAGCACTTGACTGTTAATCAGGGGGTCGTTGGTTCGAGTCCAACTTCGGGCGCCAGATTTGATGCAATAAAAAAGCCGCGGATTTCCGCGGCTTTTTTAATTGTGACCCTACCAGCATTCTTGCAATGTCCCTGTGCCACTCTTCGTCTTAGTGCCTGCCTGGTTAACCGTCAGAACCATACAACGAGCGTCGTTGGCTTGTCCTCCCTGAGGTGTGGCCGTCAGGGTGAAGGTGGACGCGTTATCCACGCTTGCGATCAAGTAATGCGCAGTGCCAGTTCTTGGTGACTGTGCAAAGGGCAATACATAGGCATCGTAGCTATTGTTGACTGTACGAAAACGCTCATACATCTGTGCGATCTCGACCATATCGGCCTTGGCCTGCCCACGACGACCCTTGCGAATCGCATCCTGGTAAGACGGCAATGCGATAGCCGCGAGGATGGCGACGACAGCAACCACGATCATCAGTTCGATCAGCGTGAACCCGGCAACCCGGCTGCGTGGCTCGACGAAGCGGCGATGCTGTTTCTTGAGATATATCCCCATGTCATTCATGCCGCATCACCTCAATTGTCGCCACGACTGTCGTCCGCACGGCCTTGGGAGGACCAGCGCACCCGGATAAATCACCACTTGGCATTGCTCGAAGGACGGACCTGCTGTGAGGCAGGCTGGCCATCCAGGCGAGCCCACGACGCAGGTCGGGTCGATCGACTTGGATTGCTTGTTCGCCAGCGCGTTCAGGCTGGTGATCGGCGCGCCCGAACTCAGGGGTACCGCACCAGTACCCTCGGTACTCGACACCGGCGCATTGGTCGGCAACTGCGTGACATAGGTCAACGCGCCCGAGCCCGATATCAGATCCAATCCGTACAACAGATTGGTGCCGCCCGGTGTGCAACTGTCGCCGGTGGGATTGAACGTAGCGAACAGTACCTTGCCGTTCTGGATCCGCGGCGTCCCAATGAAGCGCTCACCTGCCCCATTGAGCACGCCATCCGCCGGCACATCT
>JBDSEX010000007.1:0-6969 GCA_039919835.1 Luteimonas sp. | reverse complement strand
CAACATCTATCACGCGACCATGCTCGGCATGCGCCGTGCCCTCGAAGCCGTGGTGGCGGCGGCAGGTGGCGCGGATACCTGCCTCGCGCGCATCGATGGCAACGCGCTGCCGCGCGAATTGCCTTGCAGGGCCGAGGCGTGGATCGGCGGCGACGCGCGCGAGCGATCGATCATGGCCGCGTCGATCCTGGCCAAGGTGTCGCGGGACAGGCTGATGGTCGAGTTGCACGCGCAGCATCCGCAATACGGTTTCGATTCCCACAAGGGATACGCGTGCCCTGCGCATCTCAAGGCGCTGCGCGAACACGGTCCGTGCCGGCACCACCGGCGCAGCTTCGCGCCGGTACAGCGCGCAGAGCACATGAACCACGAATTGACGCTGCTTTCCACATGATGTCCGCAGAGGAGATCCGTGATGTAAACCACCGCCAAGTCCACGCGCTTCAGCCACTTCCACGGACAGAGGCGCTTTCACCGATGTCAACCCTTGCTGCCCCACGGGCCGCTGGCTACCCTGCACGCTGACCTCGCGTCGCCAGCATGTCCGCACGATTCGTTCATCTCCATCTGCACAGCGAGTATTCCCTCGCCGACTCGACCGTCCGCATTGCGGAACTCGTGCAGCGTTGTGTCGCGCTTGATCAGCCCGCGGTCGCCATCACCGACCGCAACAATCTGTTCGGGCTGGTGAAGTTCTACAAGGCGGCGGAAGCTGCGGGGATCAAGCCCATCGCGGGCGCCGACGTGAGTTTTTCCGAAGGCAAGGATCCGGCGTCAAAACTCACATTGCTGTGCCGCAATCGCGCCGGCTATCTGTCGCTGTCGCGCCTGCTGTCGCGGGCGTGGATGGAAGGCCATCGCCATGATGGCGTCGCCCTTCACTCCGGCTGGCTCCATGACGAGGACCTCGACGGACTATTCGCCATCGCCGGGCGCCACAGCCTTGCCGGTCAATTGGTCGGCGCCAACCGGCACGATCACGCCGGCCAATGGCTGGCCGATGCGCAGCGCCTGTTCGGTGACCGGCTGCACCTGGAGATCACCCGCACGCAGCGCGGTGGCGAAGATGCCTTCAATGCGTTCGCGCTGTCCTCCGCTGCACAGCGCGGGATTCCCGTCGTCGCGACCAACGACGTGTGTTTCCTCGATGCGGATGGCTTCGAGGCACACGAGGCGCGGGTCTGCATCGCATCGGGCCGCGTGCTTGAAGATCCCAAGCGCCCGCGCGACTACAGCCGCGAACAATTCCTGAAATCCTCCGAGGAGATGACGGCGCTGTTCGACGATGCGCCCGATGCGATCGACAACGCGTTCGATCTGGCCAGGCGCTGCAATTTCGAATTGAGCCTTGGCAAGTACTACCTGCCTGCATTCCCGGTCCCCAGTGAACACACGCTGGAAAGCTGGATCCGCTCGCAATCGCGCGAAGGCCTCGCGTTGCGCCTGGAAAAACACCCGCCAGTGAAGGGTCGCAGTCGCGAGGAATACGAACACCGCCTGGATCTCGAACTCGGCGTGATCAACGAAATGGGGTTTGCCGGCTACTTCCTGATCGTGGCCGACTTCATCAACTGGGCGAAGGACCAGGGCATTCCGGTCGGGCCCGGTCGCGGTTCCGGCGCCGGCTCGCTGGTGGCGTGGGCGCTGGGCATCACCGACCTTGACCCCATTCCCTACGACCTGCTGTTCGAGCGCTTCCTCAATCCGGAACGCGTGTCGATGCCCGACTTCGACATCGACTTCTGCATGGACCGCCGCGACGAGGTCATCGACTACGTCGCTGCCAAGTACGGCCGCGATCGCGTCAGCCAGATCATCACCTACGGCACCATGGCGGCCAAGGCGGTGGTGCGCGATGTCGGGCGCGTGCTCGGTTATCCGTACGGATTCGTCGATGGCATCGCCAAGCTCATCCCGCTCACCCTCGGCATCTGTCTCGACGATGCGCTCGGCGAATCCGAAGCCGCGCGCAGGAATCCGGAACTCGCCAGCGCGGAATTGATTTCGCGCTACCGCGACGAGGACGACGTGCGGGACCTGCTCGACCTCGCGCGTCAACTCGAGGACCTCACGCGCAACGCCGGCAAGCATGCGGGCGGCGTGGTCATCGCGCCCGCGCCGCTGTCGGAGTTCTGCCCGCTCTTCGCCGAACACGACGCCGGTGAACTCGGCCGGCATCCGGTGACGCAGTTCGACAAGGACGATGTCGAGACGATCGGCCTGGTGAAGTTCGACTTCCTGGGCCTGCGCACGCTGACCATCATCGACTGGGCGGTGAAGGCGATCAACGCGCGGCGCGCGGCGGCAAGCAACGCGCCTGACGAATACCAGCTGCTCGACATCACCACGCTGCCGCTTGACGACGCGAAGAGCTACGAACTGTTCGCGCGCGGGGAAACCGTCGCCATCTTCCAGTTCGAGTCGCGCGGCATGCGTGAGCTGGTGAAGCGCGCACGCCCCGACCGCTTCGAGGACATCATCGCGCTGGCTGCGTTGTTCCGACCAGGTCCACTGGGTTCCGGCATGGACCGCGACTGGGTGGATCGCAAGCACGGCAACGCTGTCGTCAGCTATCCGCATCCACTCCTGGAAACCGTCCTGGCACCAACGTATGGCGTGATCGTTTACCAGGAACAGGTGATGCAGATCGCGCAGTTGCTGGCGGGTTACTCGCTGGGCGGCGCGGACTTGCTGCGGCGCGCGATGGGCAAGAAAAACGCGGTGGAGATGGCCAAGGAGCGCGCCAAATTCGAGACCGGCGCTGCTGCGCAGGACGTCGATCCGCGCAAGGCGTCGGCGATCTTCGACCTGATGGAAAAGTTCGCGGAGTACGGCTTCAACAAGTCGCACTCGGCGGCGTATGCCTTGGTCGCCTATCAGACCGCATGGCTGAAATAGCATCATCCTGCGGAATTCATGGCCGCCGTGCTGTCCAGCGACATGGACAACACCGACAAGGTCGTTGGCTTCCTCGAAGAAACGCGGGCGATGGGGCTGACCATGCTGCCGCCCGACGTAAACGCCTCCCATTACATGTTCCAAGCGATGGATCCACCGCACTCCGACCCGGAGGCGAATCGCGGGGCGCGCACGATCCGCTATGGCCTCGGCGCGATCAAGGGGGTTGGGCGCGGTGCGTGCGAGGCGATCAGTCTCGAACGCGAGCGCGCTGGCGCCTTCGCAGACCTGCTGGATTTCTGCAAGCGTGTCGAGAGCACCAAGCTCAACCGGCGCGCGCTGGATGCGCTGGTCAATGCCGGCGCACTGGACGCGCTCGGCAAGAATCGTCCTTCGCTGCTGCTGCAACTGCCCGAAGTGCTGAAGGCGACCGAACAACTCGCGCGCGAGCGTGATGCCGGACAGGTGTCGCTGTTCGGCGGCTCCGCCGACAGTGCGCCACACATCGACGTGGTCTTGCCGGAAACCGGGGATTGGCCGCTGGCGCAGAAACTCGGCCATGAGCGCGACACACTTGGTTTCTATCTGTCAGGCCATCCGCTCGATCCGTATCGCGACGAACTGCAGTCTCTGATTGGCTTCGACCTGGGCCAACTCGACCGCATCTGGAGCGAGCGCAACGAGGACGAGCGCCGCGGCTGGCGGCCGGAGAAAACGGTTGTAGTCGCAGGCCAGATCGTCGCGCTGCGCAAGAAAGGCGACAGCCAGGCCTTCGTGCAACTCGACGACGGCCGCGGCCGCATCGAATGCGCCTTCTTCGCCGAAGCCTATCTCGAGTACGCGCAATTCCTCACCCGCGATCGCATCCTGGTGATCGAAGGCGGGCTGCGCGAGGACGACTTCAGCGGCGGGTTCAGCCTGCGTGCGCGCCGCTGCTGGGATTTCCTGCAACTGTGCCCGCAAGCCGCGCAACGACTGTCGCTACGCGTCGACCTACGCGTGCCGGGCGCCTACGAACGCGTCGACGCATTGCTGGCCAGGCATCGCCCGGGCAGCACACCGATCCGGCTGGATCTCGTGCGCGATGGGGTCGCGGGCACGCTCGATCTCAATGGCGGATTCGGCGTGCGGGTGGACGCCGATCTGGCGGGTGCGCTGCGTACGCAACCAGGCGTACAGGCCGTGAAGCTGGCGCTGTCGAAGCCGTGGGCATGAGCTTTGCTTTCCCTGCTCCCTGCCGGAGAAGGGAAAAAGCGCACCCATACACCCTCAGTTAGACTGCCGCCTTCCCTGTTCACGCCAACCCGATGAACCCCAACTACCTCGACTTCGAGCAACCGATCGCCGACCTGGAAACCAAGATCCAGGAAATGCGTCACGCCAGTACCGGGCCTGCGGTCAACGTCGATGCCGAAGTGCATGCGCTGCAGGACAAACTTCGCCTGCGCACCGCACAGATCTTTCGCGACCTCACCCCCTGGCAGGTTTCGCAACTCGCGCGTCATCCGGCGCGTCCTTACACGCTCGATTACCTGCGCGTGATCTGCGACGAGTTCCATGAGCTGGCCGGCGACCGAGCGTTCGGCAACGACGCGGCCATCGTCTGCGGCCTTGCACGCATCGATGGCCGCAGCGTCGTCGTCATCGGCCACGAAAAAGGGCGCGACACGAAAGCCAAGGTACGGCGCAATTTCGGCATGCCACGTCCGGAGGGTTACCGCAAGGCGCTTCGGATGATGAAACTGGCGGAACGATTCAAGCTTCCATTGCTCACATTCATCGATACCGCCGGTGCTTGGCCGGGCATCGACGCGGAAGAACGCGGCCAGTCCGAGGCGATCGCACGCAACCTGCTGGAAATGGCGGAGCTCCGGATTCCGGTGATCTGCACGGTGATCGGCGAAGGCGGCTCCGGCGGCGCGCTTGCCATCGGTGTGGGCGATCGCACCTTGATGCTGGAATACAGCACGTACTCGGTCATAACGCCGGAAGGTTGCGCCTCGATCCTGTGGAAGACCGCTGACAAGGCCAAGGATGCGGCCGAACAGCTCGGCCTGACCGCAAAACGCCTGCTGGGCCTGGGCCTGATCGACAAGGTGATCCGCGAACCGATCGGCGGTGCGCATCGCAACCCGAAGCAGATGGCGACTCGGCTGAAAGCGGTTCTGATCAATGAACTCGATGCGCTGGAAACATTGCCGATCGAAGACCTGCTGGAGCGGCGGTACAAGCGTCTGCGCGGGTATGGTGCTTACGAGGCTGCGTAATCGTCCGTTGGCACCGTAGCGCTGACTACGAAAATCACACGACCCGATGATCCTGCTCGATACAGCATCCATGCAACGCCTACCGCACTCGGCGCGGCTGCTGGTTGCCCTCAGCGGCGGCCTCGATTCCACCGTGTTGCTGCATTGGCTTTCGCATCACGGCGACATCGACAAGACCCGCCTGCATGCCATGCACATCCATCACGGCCTGCATGCAGACGCGGACCGGTGGGCGATCCGATGTCAACATCTATGCAGCACGATCCGCGTGCCGATGCAGGTTGTACACGTCGATGTCGGGCGCGATGGCGGCGAAGGTCTTGAAGCTTCTGCACGCAAGGCGCGCTACGCGGCCTTCGCGACCGCGATCGACGATGACGATGTCCTCGTCACCGCGCATCATCGCGACGACCAGGCGGAGACCTTCCTGCTGCGCGCACTGCGCGCATCGGGGCCGGATGGTTTGTCGTCCATGCGGCCGTGGCGACATTTCGGCGGAGGTTGGCATTGGCGGCCCCTGCTGGATATTCCGCGTTCCGCACTGTTGGCGTACGCGCTCGAGCATGCGCTCGAATGGTTCGACGATCCCAGCAACGCCGACACCGTGCACGACCGCAACTTCGTGCGGCAGGAGATCATGCCGCTGCTGCGTCAACGCTGGCCGCAGGTCGACGCGGCGTTCGCGCGCAGCGCGGCGCTCAGTGCAGATGCCGTCGAGCTGCTTGCGGCCGACGATGCCAGCGCACTGGCGTCTGCGGGAACCGCCGACAGGTATGTGTTGCACATCGATGCGCTGAAACAATGGTCGCCGGCACGTCGCGCCCGCGTGCTGCGTCGCTGGGTGGCCGCGCTTGGATTGCCACCGCTCCCGGCCGCAGGAATTGCCCGGCTCGAGTCGCAACTGCTGGTGGCGACGCACGACACCGAAGCGGAGTTCGCATGGTCCGGCGCACGCATCCGGCGTTGGCGCGACCTGTTGCATGCGGACATGCGGCGCGATCCCTTGCCGATGGATTGGCGTAGGGAGTGGGATGGCACTTCGCCGTTGGAGCTGCCTACCGGGGATTCGCTCTGCCTGGTGCCCGTCGTAGCGGGGGCTGCAGTCGTGGGTGCTGGATTTTCAGGAACCGTCACGCCTGGGTTCGCAGCTGAGGGGACTCCTGCAGGGCCGCTACCCGCGTTTGTGCAGCCGTGGGTCGCGCACGCGCGACAGGGCGGTGAACGCATCACCCAGCCCGGTCGCTCCCATTCGCATCGCCTCAAGCATGTCCTGCAGGACCTCGGCGTACCACCGTGGGTGCGCGAGCGACTGCCGCTTCTCTCGTCGGACACCGGCGAGCTGCACGCGATCGGGGATTTTGCCTGTTCCGCGACATTCGATGCCTGGTTGAGTGAGCAGGGCGTTCGGCTGCAATGGATCAGGGCGGGACGATGAGGGCGTGACGATGAGGGCTTGGCATCGCGCGGCGCGCTCGCGGTGGAACTCACGGGGGGACTGCGCACGGATTTGACCGCTTCACCCCCGCCCCGCAAACTTCCGCCCATGGCCCGCAAACCGACTGCTGAAACCGAAGTCTCCCCCGTCGCCAATTTCGAGCACTCGCTGGACGAACTCGAAACGCTCGTCGAGAAGATGGAACACGGCGAATTGACCCTTGAGGACTCGCTGGCCGCGTATGAACGCGGCGTCGGCCTCTACCGCCGCTGCCAGCAGGCGCTGGAACAGGCCGAGTTGCGCGTGCGGCTGCTGAGCGATCCGCAGGAACCCGCCTCGGCGGAACCGTTCCCGAGCGATGCCTGACGA
>JBDSEX010000364.1:0-3018 GCA_039919835.1 Luteimonas sp. | reverse complement strand
GCGGATAGCGGCAGGAGCACCAGAAGCCCTTCCCATGCGGGCGGCCGGGCGACCGCAAAAACCAGCAGCGCGGCGATCGCGAAACCGAGCGCACCACTGCCGACATCACCAAGGAAGATTCGTGCCTTGGGAAAATTCATGGGAAGGAACCCCGCGCACGCCGCTGCGAGGGCCACGGCAAGCCATCTCTCCGGTCCGGTCAACGCGATGGCGCTTGCGACCGCGATGATCGTGGCCTGGGCCACGGCCAGTCCATCGATGCCATCCATGAAATTCCAGGCGTTTGTCAGGCCAACGCCCAGCACCAGCGTGGCTGCGGTCAGCCAGGGATGGCCAAAGGCCTGTTGCACCCCCCAAGCCAACAGCGCGGCTGCACACAGATGCGCAATCAGTCGTACCCATGCCGACAGCGGACGATGGTCGTCGATCCAGCCAACTCCCGCCACGATGACTACCCCGATCGCAAAACAGGTGAGCAAAAGGGTCCACTCGGGAAATGCCCGTCCTAGCCAGATGGCGGCCAGAACCAGAGCAAACACGATGGCGATTCCGCCGCCGCGTGGCGTCGGCGCATCATGGCTGCGACGCGCCCCGGGCTGGTCCAGCAGATTCCTGCGTACGGCGTAGCGGCGTGCGCACCAGGTTCCAAGCAGGCCAACCATGAGATGGAAGGCGGCCCACAGGAGCATGGAGGACGTCATACGACGGCGTAGTTGAGCAACGGCTTGATCGAGCCCCATTCCTTGCAGCTCGGACATTGCCAGTGGTGGGTGCGCGCGCCGAAACCGCATCGGCTGCAGCGGTAACTGGGATTGCGCACCAGCAACTGGTCGGTGATGTGCTTGAGGTCGTGCAAAGTGGCTTCCGGGTCTGCGCCCTCGGCCAGGGTGAGATCGATCAACGCCGCCTCGCCACGCACCGACGGGCGGTCCTTCAATTGCCGCGCAAGATAGGCGCGCGCAGCGGGGACGCCGTCTTGCGTTTCGACCAGCCTGGTCAGCGCCAGCACTGGCGCGACGCCGCGGTAGTGCTCGCACATTTCCGAAAGGAAGGCGCGCGCGCCGGTGGTGTCGCCGACCCGCTCGTAGCTCGCCAGTAGCGTGGGCAAGAGTTCCGGCAGGTAATCGGGATCGTGCCGCGCGGCACGTTCAAAGGCACGGATCGCAGCGGCATCATTGGTGAGTTCTGCCTCGATGCGGCCTTCCAGCATACCGGCGCGCACCGAATTGGAGTCGGCCGCATACGCCCGCGCAATGGCGGCACGTGCCCCGTCGATATCGCCGGCTGCGCGCTGCCGGTCCGCGAGTTCGCATTCGAACTGCGCAATCAGCTTCCCCATCGGTTCGCCTGTGGCCGCCTCGAAACGCGTGGCGTTCTCGATCGCCTTGTCCCAGTCGCGCTCAGCCTGATAGATGCCGATCAGGTGCTTGAGTGCCTGCGGCGCGCGCTGATCGATCTGCGCCAGCTCAGTGAACACGGTTTCAGCGCGATCGAGCAGGCCCGAACGCATGTAGTCCTCTCCCAGCGCGAGGAGTGCCTGCACCTTCTGCTGGTCGTTCAGATCCGCTCGCGACACCAGTGCCTGGTGCAGTCGGATGGCGCGGTCCACCTCGCCGCGTTTGCGGAAAAGGTGACCAAGCGCGACTTGGGTCTCGAAAGTTTCCTTGTCCAGTTCCGCGATATGCAGGAACAGCTCGATCGCCTTGTCGGGCTGTTCGTTGAGCAGGTAGTTCAAGCCGCGGAAATAAGTCGTCGAAAGCTTGCTGACCTGGCTGTCGCTATGACGTTCGCCGCCGCGCCGGCCCACCACCCAGCCACTCACCGCGGCAACCGGAATGAGCAGGAAAAACCAGAACCACTCGTTGACGAAAGCCATGCGTCAGGCGCCTTCCACGGGCGGCCCGGAACGTGGGCTCGAGCGTCCCATTTCGGCGCGCCGCAACCGCTGGCGTAACGGCAATATCACGCTGGCGGTCATCACCAGGCCGCCGACCACAACGCCGATCAGGAGGGAAACGAGGATGGCAACGCCCAGCGTCGTGCGCAGCACAGCAACGCCGAGATCAAGGGAAATCGTCTGGGGGTTGAGCGCGCCCACGGCGATGCCCGCCGCGAGGCAGGACATGGCTATCAGGAGTCGTAACAAGCGCATCCAGTCGCTCCAGCGGGAGGCCTTAGCTTAGCGGACACGCGCATTGCATTGAACTTTTGCGTGGAGGCCCGTGCGGAACGACGAGCCGATCAGTCTTCCGTTGGCAACGGCGTTACGCCGCTGACACGTTCGCGTAGTTCCTTGCCCGGCTTGAAGTGCGGTACATGCTTGCCCGGCAGCGCCACCGCGTCACCGGTCTTGGGGTTTCGCCCCGTCCGCGGCGGCCGGTAGTGCAAGGAAAAACTGCCGAACCCTCGTATTTCGATACGGCCACCGTTCGCCAGTGCGCCGCCCATCATTTCCAGCAACGACTTGACGCCCAGATCCACATCGTCCGCTTTCAGGTGCCCCTGACGCAGGTTTAGGATTTCAATCAGTTCTGACTTGGTCATGGACACGGCGAATCCGCTCAGGATGGCAAACGGCCCGGAAGACCGGGCCGTTTGCGCCAACCTTACTCGGCCTTGTTGTCCAGCTGCTCGCGCAACAACGCGCCGAGCTGCGTCATACCGCTCGTGCCTGCGGTGGTGCTCGAAGCAGTCTGGTATTCCTCCAGCGTTTCGCGCATCTCTGCTTCATCCTTGGCCTTGATCGAAAGCTGCATGGTGCGGCCCTTGCGATCCATCCCGATGAAACGGGCTTCGACTTCGTCGCCAACCTTGAGGTGCTGGGTCGCGTCGTCGACGCGTTCCTTGGATATGTCGCGCGCGGCCAGATAGCCCTCGATGCCCTCGCCCAGTTCGATCGTCGCACCCTTGGCGTCGACTTCCTTGACGGTGCCCTTGACCATGCTGCCCTTGGTATTGGTCGCCATGTACTGGCCGAAGGGATCCTGTTCCATCTGCTTGACGCCGAGGCTGATGCGC
>JBDSEX010000340.1:0-11288 GCA_039919835.1 Luteimonas sp. | reverse complement strand
ATGGACACCACCGCACTGCTCGACACCATCGAACGCGAGACCGGTCCGTCGCCTCCATGGGGCGTCATCTGGCTGCACGGCCTCGGCGCGGACGGCCACGACTTCGTGCCATTCGTGCCGGAAGTGGTGCGACCGGGCTGGCCTTCGCTCCGCTTCGTATTCCCGCATGCACCGGTGCGCCCGGTGACGATCAACAACGGGGCGCGGATGCGCGCGTGGTACGACATCCGTGACGTCGACCTCGCCAATCGCGCAGACGAACAGGGCGTGGAGGAGTCCATCGCACAGGTAGATGCCTTGATCGAACGCGAGATCGCGCGTGGCATTCCCGCAGCGCGCCTGCTGCTTGCAGGTTTTTCGCAAGGCGGCGCGATCACCTTGGCAGCCGGGTTGCGCCGCGCCGCGCCGCTGGCCGGATTGATCGGACTGTCGACTTACCTTCCGGCCGCGACCAGATCGCTCGCTGCCTTGCACGCACGCGCCGCAACGCAGCCGGTGTTCATGGGGCACGGCCTCCACGATCCCGTGGTGCCTTGCGCAGCCGGAGAAAGCAGCGCGACGCTGCTGCGTGAGGCTGGTTTCGACGTGACATGGCACCGTTACCCGATGCAGCACCAGGTCTGCGCCGAAGAAGTCCGGGACCTCGGAGACTGGATGTCGCGACGCTTCGCGGCGGACTGAGATGGCAGATCCGCGCGCCAACGAGCTGTGGTTCCCGGATCTCTGCACCGCACCGCGCATGGCGGCGCTGCTGGGCCTGGCAGAACTCGCAGTGATCGTGGTCGTGCTCGCTCCCGACGGCGCGCGCGGCTGGGACGTCGGCGCGGTGCTGCGCGCCAGCGGCTTCGCCTTGTGGCTTGCGCTGACGGTGTCCGTGCTGCTGTGCCGCATGCGCGCTCTCCTGTCGCGGTTCGATCCGCAAACCGGCTCCAGCCTCGGCGTGGCGCTTGCTGCCCTGGTGGCGATGGCGGCCGCTGGCATCGTGCACGCTTTGTTCGCCAGCGTTAATGTCAATTCCGGGTTGCCCGGGTTCTGGCGTTTCACCGGCGGCAGCGCCGCGATCGTCGCGCTGATCACCGCGCTGGCCTTGCGCTATTTCTACGTCACCGACGACTGGCGCGCGCAGGTCAAGGCCAACGCGCGCGCGCAAGCGGACGCCTTGCAGGCACGCATCCGTCCGCACTTCCTGTTCAACAGCATGAACATGATCGCGAGCCTGTTGCGGCGCGATCCGGCGGTCGCCGAACGCGCCGTGCTGGATCTCTCCGACCTGTTCCGCGCGGCACTGGGCGCGGGCGAAGGCCACTCGACACTTGCCGCGGAAGTGGAACTGGTCGAACGTTACCTGTCCATCGAATCGCTGCGCCTCGGCCCGCGCCTGACCGTCGAATGGCGCAAGCACGAACCGTTGCCGTGGCAACTCGCCATGCCGCGCCTGTCGCTGCAGCCGCTGGTCGAAAACGCCGTGCTGCATGGCATTTCGCGCTTGCCGGAAGGCGGCGCGGTGCAGATCCACCTGGAGGCCGATGCGGACACGTTGCGCGTGCGCATCCGCAATCCGGCGCCGGTCGTGGACGAATTCACGCCCCATGGTTCCGGACACGCGCTGCGCAGCATCGCCCACCGCCTCGCCTACATGTTTGGTCCGCGCGCGCGCATGACCGCCACGCCCGCGGACGGCTACTATGTCTGCGACATCCAGTTGCCCCTGGTCCCGGACACCCACGCGTGAAAGTAGTCATCGCCGATGACGAACCCCTGGCCCGCGAACGGTTGCGCGACCTGCTGGCCGACATTCCCGGCATGCAACTGATGGCCGAGGCCGGCGACGGCCGCGAGGCGCTGCATGCCTGCGCCGAACATGATCCCGACGTGGTGCTGCTGGACATCGCCATGCCCGGAATCGACGGCCTCGAGGCCGCGCGCCACCTCGCTGCCTTCGATCCGCGGCCTGCGGTGGTGTTCTGCACCGCATACGACGCGCACGCGCTGTCCGCGTTCGAGGCGGCCGCCATCGATTACCTGGTCAAGCCTGTGCGCCCGGAACGCCTCGCCGCCGCGCTGGAACGCGCGCGCACCTTCGCCGCCGGGCGCGTCCGCGAGGACGGCGACGCGTCCACAGGCCGGCGGCGCACGCATCTCTGCGCGCGGCTGCGCGGCAGTTTGCGACTGATTCCGATCGAGGATGTGCATTTCCTCCAGGCGGACGAAAAATACGTCGTCGTGCATCACGCGCGTGGCGAAGACCTGATCGAGGAATCGCTGAAATCGCTGGAAGAGGAATTCGGCGAACGCTTCGTCCGCATCCACCGCAATTGCCTGGTCGCCCGGCACGAACTCGTCGAACTCAAGCGCAGCCCGGACGGACATGTCCACGCCGTCCTGCGCCATGGCAAGGAACCGCTGGAGGTGAGCCGGCGCTGCGTGGCGGGCTTGAAGGAGACGGTGAAGCATCTATGAGGCAATCGGGAACACTTGCCTGCCGTCGCCCGTCATTCCCACGGAGGCAGGATCAGTGTCGAGCACGCAGAATGGCCGAGGGCGGGCCGCGATGTCATTGCACGCCTGCTGTCCCGCCTTCGGGATAACAGCGTTGGTTGCTGGATTCCTGCCTTCGCGGGAATGACGGACAGGGATGCGGCCCCTGGCCAATCAATGGATCGAGTCCGGGGACGCGCGATAATCCCCGCATGACCCGCCTCCGCATCGCCACCCGCAAGAGCCCGCTCGCCTTGTGGCAAAGCGAACACGTCGCCGAGCAGCTCCGCTGCGCGCATCCTGGCATCGAGGTCGCTCTGGTTCCGATGACCACGCGCGGCGACGAAACGCTGGACCGCTCGCTCGCAGCCATTGGCGGCAAGGGTTTGTTCCTCAAGGAACTGGAACTGGCGATGCTGCGCGGCGAGGCCGATTGCGCGGTGCATTCGCTTAAGGACGTGCCGATGCACCTGGAAGGCCCGTTCGCCTTGCCGGCCATTCTCGAGCGTGCCGATCATGCCGACGCGTTCATCAGCGAGCGGTTCGATTCGATCGGCGCACTGCAGCAGGGCGCACGCGTGGGCACATCCTCTTTGCGGCGGCAGGCGCAGTTGCGGACCAGGCGCCCGGATCTACAACTGCTCGACCTGCGCGGCAATGTCAACACGCGCCTGGCAAAACTCGACGCGGGTGAGTTCGACGCCATCATCCTCGCTTGCGCCGGACTCCAGCGGCTGGGCTTCGGCCATCGCATCCGCGCCCGGCTCGACGCGCCCGACTGGCTTCCCGCGCCCGCTCAAGGCGCAATCGTCGTTGAGTGCCGCGACGACGATGCGTACACGCATGCATTGGTCGCAGCACTCGACCACCCAGACACGCGCACGTGCGTGGAAGCCGAGCGTGCCATGAACCGCGCGCTGCATGGCAGTTGCCATGTGCCGGTCGCTGGCTACGCGAACCTCGACGGACAACACTTGACGTTGCAGGGCCTGGTGGGCTCGGTCAGCGAAGGCCGCCTGGTGCGCGCGCAATGCAATGGCCGTGGCGACGCACCCGAGGCATTAGGCAACCAAGTCGCGGATGCGCTGCTCGCGCAAGGGGCGCGTGAATTGATCGGTGCAGTCGCCGAAGGCGACTAGGCCGTACGTCCCGCTTGCCAGAACGCGCCGAAGGTCGTAGCCGCGATAAGCACAGCGCACCCGGGTTCTTCATGGCGTAACGGAAATATATCCGTGCCCAATGCGAAGTCCAAGGCCTGAATCAAGCCGCACCCAGGAGCGGTTTCGGCTTGAATGAATTGTCAGGCCACACTAGCCATGCGCGGTGTTTGGATCTATCACGGCACTGATTGGCGTGATCTTGTTGGCAGGAAAGCCTGACTTGTCAGCATGCTCTCGGATGAGCTGCTCACTCGGTGCGTTGTAGACACAGTAAATCTTGTCACCCGCAACGTAGCTATGAACCCATTGGATCTCAGGACTCATGTCCGCGAGAACAGCGTTGGAGTGTCTCGACGCGTCACGAAGCGCTTCCTCTGACATGTCTCCGGCGCCTGCTATCTCTCGCTCGATCAGATACTGGGTCATCGCTCTGCTCCTGAGTTGCCAGAAATGCCCCGGGAGTGGGGCCTGACGCCTGAATCAAGCCGAGCCGCCAAGTGGCTTCGGCTTGGATGAATTGTTGGCCCGTGGCTAGTCAGCATGATTGGCCACTGACCGTCTGAACGCATGCACTGCTTAGTCTTTTTCACTCACCTCTACGAGCAGGTGAGCCAAGGGCACGATAGCGAATAACAGCATCTCGAAGACGCCAGCCAAGTACCACGCCGCCCGGGGGCCAGGCAGCACGAAGAAGGCGTTCAGCAGCATTGCAAAGGCGGATAGAGCGGCAAGGCCTCCGACCAGCATCATGGTCCTAACCGGCGGCTTGGCACCGATCTGTAACCGCAGGATGCGTGTATCCCTGCGCAACGCCGAGCCGATGACAACGAAAACGAACATACCAAGGCAGGCACTACAGATTGAGACGACTGCGCTCTCGGATATGCCGAACTCGAGCAAAAGGAGAGGAAGAAGTGAGAATACGATTGCTCCAAGGCTCCACGTAATAAGAAGCCAGAAGCCAGTAGTCATCTGCGCCTGCCACCGCACGCCTGCGAGCTGCACGACGACAAGCGCCAAAGCGGATAGACCGGCGAAGGCGACTGCGATCTGGGCAAACGCGGCAAGTAGTTCACTGGGCAACGTATCTACTCCGAAAGGGTGTAACGCTCGCTAGTAATACAGACTGACAACATGCTTGGCCTCGGCAAAGAACAGCCAACGCTCGACGAACACCCCCGCCAGGATCGAAATCGCAGCCAGCGGCAACGTGAACATGACACTCCCCGGCGCGGCGAGTCCCAGAAGCGTCAACAACAACGGCACGCCCGCAAATAGTGCATACGCAAGCAGGCGCAAATGTTTGGCTCGATCGCGCGCGACCTGGAAGACCATCTCGCGCGTGATGTAGTTGGCCTCGGTGTGCGGCGCTTCAAAGGTCTGCACGGTGCGGCCCGGCAGGCCGACGGCCGCTGCGCGGTCGCCGGGCAAGGGGGCGCGGTCGATTTCGCGCCAGTAGATGAATTTGGTCAGGGCAGCGATCAAGGCGATCAGGGTGAGTGATGGCAATACGGTGGCCACGGCGTTGCCGCCTGGCAGTTTCCACAGCATCAACACGAACAACAGCGCCGCGCCGCTGAGCAGCGCAAAGACCAGGTACACCGGCACCACCAGCGGATGCCGCCAGGCCGGGATCGGTTTGAGCGATGCATAGATCATCGCGGTGCACGCGACGGTAACGAGCGCCAGCACCGTGGTGAGCACGCCGGCGAGCGCGAGAAACGCGGCCGCGTCCGCGGACCGCACGCCGCGCCACAACAGCACCACCATGGTCAACGCGGGGATGTACGTCAGCAGCGCCATGATCCCTTCCCGTGACAGCCACGAGGTCCGCCACTGCGACAAGGCGCGCCACGCACGTTGCGGCTGTCCCAGGTGGGCGAGCGAGCACAGCAGTCCCGCGGTCACCAGCACCAGCGCGAGAATCGCCGCGAAAAGTTGCATGGAGGCGAGCGGCGCGGCGGTGCTGCCGCGCGATTGCAGCAGGAACACCGAGATGCCGAGCCACGCCAGCAACCCATATCCGGCTCCGGACAGTGTGGTGAAGAGGACGATGGAGAGGGCGGGATGCATGAGGTCGGTTTCCTGTCGCGTATTCGTGGGCTAGCCGGTTTCCAAAAGCGTGACAACGCAAAATGACATGCGCAGAAAACCCTTTATCCCGGCGACATCCGGGCCGCAGCTTGAAGCCTGGCGCTCACAACAAGCGCTCGACTAACGCCCGGACGGCGAGCCAGGGCAGCTTCGTTGCAAACGTCATCACCCCAGCACCACCGCCGTCCCCGACGCTGCGACCATCAACATGCTGCCGCCATCCTGCACCTGCACGGTTTCGTACGCGAGCGCTACGCCAATCACGGCATTCGCGCCGAGTTCGCTTGCTTGTTCCAGCATGTCCTCGATCGCTTCCTGCTTGGCCTTGCGCAGCACTTTTTCATACGCGCCAGAGCGGCCGCCGACCATGTCGCGGATGCCGGCGAAGAAGTCGCGGAACATGTTGGCGCCGAGGATGGCGTCGCCACCGACCAGGCCCTTGTAGTCGCTGACGCGGCGGCCTTCGACGGTGTGCGTGGTAGTGACGAGGAGGGTGGACTTGGTCATCGGTTTTTCCTTTGGCTGGGAATGTGTGGTCGCATCATCGTGGTCACTGCAACGGCACTCTGTGCAGGGGCATGCCCGGCCAGTGTAGGGGCGACGAAAGTCGCGACGGGTACGACAACGTCGCGACGGAGTACGGAAGCGTCGCGACTTCCGACGCCCCTGCCCCGTCCATTTCGCTGCTCTGCATGGCTCAGCGCTTCAGGATGCGGTCGAGCCAGCGTTTTGACGAGACTTCCCCAGCGTCGGGTTGCGATTCCGCGACGGGGGTGGGGTCTCCGCCGCGGCGCGGGCGTGGCGGAAGGTAACGGTTGACGGGCTTGTAATCGAGTTGCGGCAGCAACGCCATGCCGCCGCGTTCGGCGACGAGTTTCGATACCTTCGACCCGGGATCGCCGAGATCGCCGAAATGCCGCGCCTTGGTCGGGCACGCCTGCACGCAGGCCGGTTGACGCTCGCTTTCGTCGAGATTCTCGTTGTAGATGCGATCGACGCACAGCGTGCATTTCTTCATCACGCCCTCGACCGCCGAATACTCGCGCGCGCCGTAGGGGCAGGCCCAGCTGCACAGCTGGCATCCGATGCACTTGTCTTCGTCGACCAGCACGATGCCGTCGGAAGCGCGCTTGTAGCTGGCGCCGGTCGGGCACACGGTCACGCACGCGGGCGTTTCGCAGTGCAGGCAGGAGCGGGGAAAATGCAATGTCATTGCCGGCTGCAGGGCCTGGCTGCCCCCCGGAGACGGATTGGGACGGAGCAACGTCTGCGCTTCCACTTCATAACTGTGCACGCGGTTGAACCACACGCCCGACGGCTCCTTGCCATAGGGAGCCTCGTCGGTCAATGGTCCGGCGATGCCGCCCGCGTTCCATTCCTTGCAACTGGTCGCGCATGCATGGCATCCGACGCAGGTGTCGAGATCGATGACAAGGCCGAGTTTTACTTTGGATGGCGGCGGCAGACTGGTCATTGGCCGTGCGCCTTCTTGCGCAACTGGGCGCCATAACGTAGCGGTGTTTCATTGGCCTCGATGGCGGCGATCGGTGCGAATTGCGGCTGTGAGGTGGCCTGGGCAGTGGCCGACCTGCGAATCGACACGCGCAGGTCGAACCACGCGGCCTGCCCGGTCACCGGGTCCGCATTGGCGTAGTCGCTCTGCGGCAACTTGTCCGAGATCAGATGATTCAACAGGAATCCTTTTTCGGTTTCCGGAGCGTCCTTCGCCAGCTTCCACGCGCCCTTGCGCTTGCCGATCGCATTCCAGCTCCACACCGTATCGGGCTGCATGTTGCTGGCGTACCTGGCCTGCACGGTAATGGTGGCGTGGTGCGACGTGACATCAACCCAGTCTTCGTTGGCGATGCCGTGTTTCGCACCGGTCGAAGGATGCAGGTACAGCCAGTTGCGGGTCGCGATCTGACGCAGCCATGCGTTCTGGGAACCCCAGGCGTGATACATGAACATGGGGCGCTGGGTGATGGCGGAGAGCGGGAAAGAGCTTGCCGCACTCTTGCCGTCACCCCTGTGCCAGCTCGGGTCCATTTTGAGCCTGCTGTTTGCTTCATCCGGGGAAAGCACGGTCGCTGGTTTGCTCGCTGTATCCCTGGCCGACAGTTCCGCACCCTCAAACGGCTCGTACCAGAACGGCAGCGGATCGAAATACGTCGCCACGCGTTCGCGATGTTCCTGCGGCGGCTGCAATGCGCCATGTCCCTGCGCGGCCAGGCGGAATGTCTGCAGGGTTTCCGAATACAGCTGCAGGACGATCTGCTCGGTACCGCCGATGAAGCCGAAACGCTGCGCCCATTCCAGGTAGCCACGATTGGCCATCTTGAAGTAACGCGCGTGCGCGGGGATTTCCTCGCGCCAGAAGCCGTTGTTTGCGATGTACATGTCGAGCTGGCCCGGATTCGGCGCGCCCTTGCCATGCTGCATGCCGTCCTCACCGCGCCAACCCGCCAGCAAGCCGACACCCGGTGCGCGTTCGTGGCGCACGATGTAGTCCGCGTAGTCGCGGTATGCCGGCGAGCCATCGGCATGCACCATGCCGGGCAGGCCAAGCCGAGCGCCGAGGTCGAGCAGCACCGACTGGAAACCGCGTACGTCACGCGGATGTTCGAGGGGATCTGCCGCCTGCGTTGCAGGATCGAACACGGGATGGCGTATCGCATCGGCGGCAGCGTCGGCGTCGGAAATCGGGCGGTCGAGCAATGAGATGCAATCATGCCGCTCGAGATATGTCGTGTCCGGAAGCACCAGGTCGGCGTAGGCCACCATCTCGGATGCGTACGCATCGGAATAGATGATGCGCGGGATTTTGTATTGGCCGTCGTCGTCCTTGTCGGTCAGCCACTGGATGGTCTCGCCCGTATTCATCGCCGAGTTCCAGCTCATGTTGGCCATGAACATCAGCAGCGTGTCGATCTTGTACGGGTCGCCGGCGTGCGCGTTGCGGATCACCGTGTGCAGCATGCCGTGCGCGGCCAGCGGATAGGCCCATGAGTACGCGTGATCGATGCGGCGCGGCTGGCCCTGCGCATCCACCAGCAGGTCGTCAGGGGTGTGCACGAAGCCGAGCGGCGGTGCATTGAGCACGCCCTGTTCGTTGCGCGATTTTCCGGGACGGTTGAGGGGCGGGATTGGGCGCGGGTACGGCGGCTGGTAACGGAATGAGCCGGGCGCATCCACCGCCCCCAGCAATAGTTGCAACAGATGCAGCGCACGACAGGTGTGGAAGCCGTTGCTGTGCGCGCTGATGCCGCGCATCGCGTGCATGGCGACCGGCCGCCCGACCATTTCGCTGTGCTCACGGCCCCAGGCATCGGTCCATGCGATCGGCAGGGTCAGGTTGCTCTCGAAGGCCGCCTCCGCGAGTTCGCGCGCAATGCGCTTGATGGTATCCACGGGAACGCCGCAGCGTTCGCTGACGTTTTCCGGCGCGTATTGCGGGTCGAGGTAGCGATCGGCGACCAGCTGGAACACTGGAACCGCGATGCGGCCATCGGCGAGGGTGAATTCGCCAACGACTGCGGGCGAGACATCGATGGAACCCGCAGGCGCTTCCGCGCCGCGTGCCGCATTTGCATGCACTGATCCGTCGCGATCCCAGCACAGCGGATTGCCATTCGCATCCCGTGCGAACAATCCGTCGTCCGGGCCGCCCGGATTCCGGATCACAAGCCAGTGCGCATTCGCGTACCGCACCAGGTAATCGAGGTCGATCCGGTCGGCCTTCAACAATTCGTGGATCAGCGCGAACGCAAACAGTCCGTCGGTGCCCGGGCGGATGCCGATCCATTCGTCCGCGATCGCGCCATAGCCCGTGCGCACCGGATTGACCGCGACGATCTTGGCCCCCCGCTGTTTCAGCTTGCCCAGGCCGAGCTTGATCGGATTGCTGTCGTGGTCTTCGGCCACGCCCCACAACATGAAGTAGCGCGCATGCTCCCAGTCGGGCTCACCGAATTCCCAGAAGCTCCCGCCGAGCGTGTACAGGCCGCCTGCAGCCATGTTGACCGAGCAGAAGCCACCGTGCGCGGCGTAGTTGATCGTACCGAACTGCTGCGCCCACCAGCCGGTCAGGGCCTGCGACTGGTCGCGGCCGGTGAAGAAGGCGAGTTCATCGGGATTGCGTTCGCGGATGGGTTTCAACCAGTCGGTGGCGAGTTGCAAGGCTTCGTCCCATTCGATTTCCCGGAATTCGCCGCTGCCGCGTTCGCCGATGCGCAACATCGGTTTGTTGAGTCGCGCGGGCGAATAGTGCTGCATGATCCCGGCCGCGCCTTTCGCGCACAGCACGCCCTGGTTGACCGGATGCGCGGGATTGCCCTGGATGTAGCGGATCTTGCCGTCCGTGAGCCACACCTTGATGCCGCAGCGGCACGCGCACATGTAGCAGGTGGTGGTCTTGACCTCGTCGCCCGGTGAGGGCGACAGGTTGAGCTGTTTCTCGCGCATCGCGCATTGTGCCCCGCCTCGACAGCACCCGCCTATCGTGGAGTGCACCGCGCCGGCGCGCGCCCCGATCGCATGCGGTCTCGGTCGAACCTTGCCTGCAGGGTCGCCCCGGGACGCTGAGCACCCGCTTCACGACTGCTGTCCGGTGATGGGCCAGCCCGCACGTATCGCTGTGCTCCACCCGGGCTACACTCAAGGCTGCAAGCGACGACCGGCGCGTCCGGCCAGCCAGCAGTAGTGCGGCATCAGATCGGAGTGCAGTAGTGAAGCCCACCGACATCCGCGATCCCGACGTCTTCCACAAGGTCGTCGACTGCCAGTGGGCCTGCCCGGCGCACACGCCGGTACCCGAATACATCCGCCTGATCGCCGACGGCCGTTATGCCGATGCGTACATGGTCAACTGGCACTCGAATGTATTCCCCGGAATCCTCGGCCGTACCTGTGATCGTCCCTGCGAGCCGGCGTGCCGGCGGGGTCGTGTCGAGGAGAACAACGGACCTGAATCGATGCGCGAGAAACCCGAGCCGGTTGCGATCTGCCGGCTCAAGCGCGTCGCCGCCGACCACAAGGGCGACGTGCGCGCGCGCATGCCGAAACCCGCGTCGCGTCAAAACGGCAAACGCATTGCCTGCATCGGTGCCGGGCCTTCGTCGCTGACCGTTGCGCGGGATCTCGCGCCGTTGGGATACCACGTCACCGTTTTCGAAGCCGACCCGAAAGCCGGCGGTTTCATGCGCACGCAAGTGCCGCGGTTCCGCTTGCCCGAGGAAGTCATCGACGAGGAGACGGATTACATCCTCGACCTGGGCGTCGAGTTCATCGGCAACCACCGCATTGAATCGATGCGCGGGATGCTGGAGAAAAATTACGACGCGGTGTTCGTCGGGAGCGGCGCGCCTCGGGGGCGCGATCTCGATCTGCCCGGGCGCACCGAGGGTTCGGCCAACATCCATGTCGGCCTCGACTGGCTGGCATCGGTGTATTTCGGCCATGTCACCGCGGTCGGACGGCGCGTGCTGGTGCTCGGCGGCGGCAACACCGCGATGGACTGCTGCCGCTCGGCGCGCCGACTCGGCGGCACCGACGTCAAGG